>DRGF01000145.1 GCA_011050175.1 Thermococcus sp.
GCTGAACGGGGACATCGTGCTCGATAGGGTCGTTGAAGTCAAGAAGAAGCACTATGAAGGCTACGTCTACGACCTGAGCGTTGAGGAGGATGAGAACTTTCTGGCCGGCTTCGGGTTCCTCTACGCCCACAACAGCTACTACGGCTACTACGGCTACGCCCGCGCCCGCTGGTACTGCAAGGAGTGTGCCGAGAGCGTGACCGCGTGGGGAAGGGACTACATCGAGATGGTGATCCGCGAGCTGGAGGAAAAATTCGGCTTTAAGGTTCTCTATGCAGACACGGACGGACTGCATGCCACCATCCCGGGAACGGACGCGGAGATTGTCAAAAAGAAGGCGAGGGAGTTCCTCGACTACATCAACCCCAAACTGCCCGGCCTGCTCGAGCTCGAGTACGAGGGCTTCTACGTCAGGGGGTTCTTCGTGACGAAGAAGAAGTACGCGGTCATAGACGAGGAGGGCAAAATAACCACGCGCGGGCTTGAGATTGTGAGGCGCGACTGGAGCGAGATAGCGAAGGAGACGCAGGCGAGGGTTCTTGAGGCGATACTCAAGCACGGTGACGTCGAAGAAGCGGTCAGAATCGTCAAGGAAGTTACAGAGAAGCTGAGCAAGTATGAAGTCCCGCCCGAGAAGCTCGTAATCCACGAGCAGATTACGAGGGAGCTCAAGGACTACAAGGCGACGGGCCCGCACGTTGCAGTAGCAAAGCGCCTCGCCGCGAAGGGCGTCAAAATCCGTCCGGGGACGGTGATAAGCTACATCGTCCTCAGAGGAAGCGGGAGGATAGGCGACAGGGCGATCCCCTTCGACGAGTTCGATCCGACGAAGCACCGCTACGATGCCGAATACTACATCGAGAACCAGGTTCTTCCGGCGGTCGAGAGGATTCTCAGGGCCTTTGGCTACAGGAAGGAAGACCTGCGCTACCAGAAGACGAGGCAGGTGGGCCTGGGAGCGTGGCTGAAGCCGAAGGGGAAGAAGTGAGAGTTTGGCTTTCCCCTTTTTATTGCTCTCTTGGGGTGAAAGCGTGGAATACGTCTGCGACTGGTGTCCAAGCCTGGCCGCAAGGCTCACCGAGCTAATCCTAGGCATTATCGGGATGAAAAAGAGGGTGGAGAGGAAAATACTCACGAACGGTTTCCCCAGAGAGCCGGCTGAGCCACCGAAGGCCCTTTTCAAAAAGTACCGCGTTGACATTGCCGAAATCCTCGGGTGGAGGGTGTGGACGCTTTCAAGGGAGGGCGGAGAGTCCGAAAAGGTCGTGCTCTACCTGCACGGAGGGGCCTACGTCGCCAACATAATCCGGGAGCACTGGAACCTGATTGAAAGGCTCCTTGATGCGACTGGCTGGACGATGGTCGTCCCCGACTACCCTCTCGCCCCGGAGCACCACTGCGAAGACGCCTACAGATTTATGGAGGCCCTCTACTCAAAAATCCTCGCTTATTCTCCCTCGCGGGTGGTCTTCATGGGCGACTCTGCCGGCGGGGGCCTCGCCCTCGGGTTCGCGCAGTACCTGAGAGATAAGGGCGAAGCGGGACCGGAGCAGGTCGTACTCTTCTCCCCCTGGCTGGACGCCACGATGAGCAACCCGGAGATAAAAGCCGTTGAAGGGAAGGATAAAATCCTTAGCGTTAGGGCCCTCAGGTACGCGGGCGAGCTCTACGCCGGGGAGATTGACACCAAAGACTACCGCGTGAGCCCGCTCTACGGGGACTTTCAAGGTCTCGGACGGGTTTCCATCTTCACGGGAACCCACGACATCCTCAACCCCGACGCGCGGAAGTGCAGGGTGCTTATGGAACGGCAGGGCGTTAGCTTTGCCTACTTCGAGTACCCCGGCCTCCTCCATGACTGGATGCTCTTCCCCTGGTTAAAGGAGTCAAAAGATGCGGTGGAAAAGGTTCGCAGCTTGTTGAAAAGGCGTTAGCTAGGATGGGGAATTCGGTAGGACAAGTCCTAAGGGCTATTTATAGGCCCGTTCTCTCCGCTCAATTTTGAAGATTATCACTTTGAGCTCTCTATCATCTACCTCATAAAGGATTCTGAACTGGCCGACCCTTATCCTGTACGTGTGCTCCTCGCCGCGAATCTTCTTGTAGGGATAAGAAAACGGGTTTTCGGAGAGGCGAAGGATTATCTCTTTTAGCTTTCTCCTGTGTGCAGGCTGTAGTGCCTTCACCTGCTTGGCAGCCCTCCTCGTGAAGATGACTTCGTACATCGGTCACTCCTCAAAAAGCTCCTCGAACTTAACGAACTCTCCCCTCTTAATCTCCTCGCGCATGTTCTGGAGTTCCTTTCTCTCTTCCTCAGACAGCTCTTCATACCCAAGAAAGTTGTCTATCTTGGCGTTGAGGGTTATAAGCAGTTTCTCTATTCTTTCCAGTCTTTCGACAACTTCGCTCATGCTCCCACCAACCATAATTTCTGCAGTCCTCTTTAAATACTTCCCGATTCGAGCATCTCCAACACTTCCAGAATCCCCTCTACAGCAGGCACCTCAAAGCCCCTCTCGTGGATTTTCCTAACCCCTTCTGCCTCGGGGTTTATCCAGACCGCCCACATACCTGCCCTCAGCGCGCCCTCGAAGTCCTCGGCGTAGGTGTCCCCGATGTGAATCGCTTCCTCAGGCTTCACACCAAAGGCATTCAGTGGCTTCCTGAACATCTCCGGCATCGGCTTGTAGGCGAGGACCTCGTCGGAGAAGAACGTCCTGTCTATGAAGTCCATCAACCTGAAGCGCTCCAGCAGGAGGCGGGTGTAAGAGCCGGGCCAGAACATAACGTTTCCAGTGACAGTGACCTTCAGGCCCTTCTTCTTGACGCCCTCCAAGGCCTCCTTCGCTCCTGGAAGGACTATCTCCTCGCCCACGTTGAGGGTCGCCCTCGCCGCCGCCCTCCTGACGACCTCGATGTCCGTTCCCAAGAGCTCCGCCAGCATCTCCTGGCTCTCCTCAAGGGCCCTCGCAGGGTCTCCTGCGGTCTCCGCCCTCATGCGCTTTATCCTCTCGCGGGAGAGCATCATTCCCTCGACGACGTCGACGATGCACGTTCCCATCAGCTTGGACAGCTCGGCGGCCATTGCATCGAGCATGATGTTGATGTCCAGGAGGGTGTTCCAGACGTCGAATGAAACGAGCTTCATCTCCACCACCGGTCTGGATTCTTCGCCGTGAATTAAAAACTCAACGCCCCTCTCTCCACGCAAGGTAGGTGAGGCCCTCAATGAGCCCGGCTTCTCTCAGAACCGCCTTGAGGTTCCTGAAGCGGGAGCGCATGACGAACAGCTCGTAGAAGCCCTCAAGGTTGCCCCAGTGGCCGTAGGCCGACAGTGCCAGGTACATCACTTCTTTGGGCTTGAGCTTTCTGCCAAGGCCTTCGTTCAGGGTCCTGAGTCCTGGTTTTATCCTCTCAAGGAGCCCCTCCCTCGCTATGAGGTGGAGCATCAAATCCTCCACTGTGGGCTTTTTCCACGCTATCAGCTCGTCCTCAAAGGGCAGGCCGATTATCAGGGGAACTACTTCAGTTTTTCCGACGAGATAGCCGAGGGGGGTTTTACTGTGTTTAAATCCGGAGAGCTTTCCAGCTATGGACGCTAGGGCTGCTTCCCTGTCCTCATCGATGTCTATTGCCACGCCGAGCCTATCAACGGTGAAGTCAAAGGCTTCCATCGCCCTGAGGAAGTTGCCAAGGTTCCTTATCACCCCAGAGTTGCCCTCGCTTGGAATGACCGCGAGAAAAACGCCATCCTCACGCCTCAGCAGGTCGAAGTTGTCGCGCTCGAAAACGCGCTCAATAAAGCGCAGGCTTCGGGGGGCCTCCCGGCTCTCCTTGAACTCGAAGAGCTTTTTGAAGGCGGCCTTGAAGAACTTGGAGTCAGTCTTTCCCTCC
>DRGF01000081.1 GCA_011050175.1 Thermococcus sp.
CTGAGAATCTCGTCCCCAACGTTTTTCTCATACCAGAGCTTGAAGGTCGTAACGCCGTGGCGCCTGATGAACATGCCTATTTTCCCGTCCTCGGCATAGTAGACAGACATCGGGACCCTTTCGCCTTTCTCATCCGGGATCAAGACCACGAACTGGCCCACCTTCCACGAGCGGGCTATGTGGGGCGCCTCTACTTCCATGAAGAAGTCTATGGCGCTCAGGTTCTCCTTCTTTGTTATCTTATATCCCATAATGCACCACCTTAAACATGTGCTCAAAGTTGTTCACCAATGGTTTTGAACTTAAGGTTTATATCCCTTTTTTAAACCAAAGGTTGAGAACCCGGAGCAGTCCAAAAAGTCCCATATAAACTCCAAGGAAGATATGAGAAGTCAGATAAATTTGGCAGGGAAGGCTTTTTATCGGGCTACACCAACCCGTACCAGGTGATAGAAATGGTGAAGATACCCAAGAGCCACCCGCGCTACTGGAGCCTTTACTACAGGGAAAAGATCATCGAGGGAATGGAGAAGGGGATGACCGCAAAGGCAGGTCTCATCGCCCACGGCCGCGGCGAGGCCTTTGACTACCTCATCGGAGAGAGGACTATAGAGGCCGCGGAGAGGGCTATGAAGGCCGCCGTTGCAAAACTGCTCCTCGCTAAGCACCCGGTCATTTCGGTGAACGGCAACGTCGCGGCACTCGTCCCAAAGGAAACGATAGAGCTCGCCAAAGCCCTTAACGCTAAGCTCGAGATAAACCTCTTCTACCGCACTGAGGAGCGCGTTAAGACGATAGCTGAAGAGCTCCGCAAATACGACCCTGAGATAGAGCTCCTCGGCATTAACCCGACGAAGAGAATTCCCGGCCTGGAGCACGAGCGCGGGAAAGTCGATGAGAACGGCATATGGAAGGCAGACGTGGTCGTTGTGCCCCTGGAGGACGGCGACAGGACGGAGGCGCTCGTAAACATGGGCAAGTTCGTGATAACGGTCGACCTCAACCCGCTGTCAAGGAGCGCGAGGATGGCCGACATAACCATCGTTGACAACATTGTCCGCGCCTATCCGAGGATGACTGAATTGGCAAGAGAAATGAAGGACTACAGCAGGGACGAACTCATGAAAATTATCGAAGACTACGACAACGGAAAGACTCTGAGCGACGTGCTCATCCACATAAGGGATAGGTTAACCAAGCTGGCAGAAGGAGGAATATGGAGGAAGAAGACTCTGGAGTGAGTTTAGAATTCCTTCTCTGTCTTTTCTACCAGCTTCCTGAGGCCGGTGATGAGCTCTACCTCACTTTCGGCTTTGGAAACTATCAGCGGGACTCTCTCCCTTTCGGCGAGCTTTACTGCGAGTTCATCCAGCTTCTTGACCCCATGGAGGACGACAACGGCCGGCTTGAGCCCCTGAACGCGGACGGCTATCATCGGGCTCCTTCCAGTCGTGACCTTGGTGAATATCAGCGCCCTCTCGGTCGTCCAGCCGTAGAGCTTGAGGAACTCCTCGCTGCTCATCTCGAGGATCGCCTTTATGCTGTCGACGACGGTATAGCCGTAAATGCGCCTGTCGAGGAGGTGCATGTTGGCGACTACCTCACCCTTAACGGCATCAACGAGGTCCTTTATGGTAATCGGGAGGGCAAACTCCCTAATATCCAGTATTGCATTGGTAGGAAGCTCGCTGCCGAAGGTCTTGCTGAAAGCGCGGATTACGTTTCCACCGCGCTTTTCGTCGATCTCCAGAAGGGCCTCGACGAACTTTCGTATTGTGGACGCACCTGGGCTCTTCCTCCTGCCACCCTCGTAGTCGCTTATAACGGAGGAAGAAACGCCGAGGTACTCGGCCAGCTCGGTCTGGCTGATCCCAAATATTTCACGCCATTTGCGCATGGTTTTACCGGGGTCTGATGAAAGGGTTATTTCCCCCGCTATTCTCTTTGCCAGGGCTTCTTTCTCCTTTTCAAGCATGTTGGTGAAGTGTTCGTCAATCATTATAAGCTTTTCGGCAATTGCCTAACTCGACCGCCCTCAAGCTTAAAAGCTCCCCGTCCTACGCTCCCCGGTGAGGCTCATGGCGATATATTTCATAGGACTTGGCCTTTACGACGAAAAGGATATCACGCTCAAGGGGCTTGAAACCGCCAGAAAATGCGACAAGGTCTTTGCGGAGTTTTATACCTCGCTTCTGGCCGGGACAACGCTGGACAAGGTTGAAGAACTCATCGGAAAGCCCATCAGAAGGCTCAGCAGGGAGGATGTCGAGCTCCACTTCGAGCGCATAGTGCTGAGCGAGGCCAAGGACAAAGACGTGGCCTTTCTAACTGCAGGCGACCCGATGGTGGCAACCACGCACTCCGACCTCAGGATAAGGGCAAAGGAGATGGGGATCGACAGCTACGTCATCCACGCGCCGAGCATTTACTCCGCAATAGCAATAACCGGCCTCCAGATATACAAGTTCGGCAAGAGCGCGACGGTTGCCTACCCCGAGAAGAACTGGTTCCCGACGAGCCACTACGACGTGATAAAGGAGAACAAAGAGCGGGGACTCCACACGATGCTCTTCCTCGACATAAAGGCCGAGCAGAACCGCTACATGACGGCCAACGAGGCGATGGAGATACTGCTCCAGGTAGAGGACATGAAGAAGGAAAACGTCTTCACCCCGGACACGCTGGTGGTGGTTCTTGCGCGCGCGGGTTCACTGAATCCGACGCTCAGGGCCGGCTACGTGAAGGACATGCTCAACGAGGACTTTGGAAGGCAGCCCCACGTGATGGTCGTCCCCGGCAGGCTCCACATAGTCGAGGCAGAGTACCTGGTGGCCTTCGCGGGGGCCCCGAAGGAGATACTCGAGGGACTCTAGCGAAAGCTTTATATTTCTCCCCCTGTTCATTACCCCTGGGATGGGCCCGTGGTCTAGACTGGTTATGACGTCGCCCTCACACGGCGAAGGTCCGGGGTTCGAATCCCCGCGGGCCCACCATAAGAAACTTTGCCTGCGCAAAGTTTCATCAAAGTTCGTAGCTCTTCTTCGAAAAAAGCTAAAATTCCAAGTGATTTTCTCTTTGGGTAAACGGTCTTGGAAATGAGAACCCCTTAATTGCTCCCGAATAGTTGGTTTAGCCCTAGGATAGACGCCCAAAGGGCGTCAAGAAGGGAGTAAACCCTCTGGCAAGGCTTGTCTAAACATGTTCTCTTTGATAACACAAACCTTCCAAGGGAAAATCTCTGTATCATAACCTTCCCACGGAGAGCTACAAACTTTTGGTGAAGCTTTTCCTAAAAGCTTCAGCGTTGACGGAAAATTGAGTGCTTTTTTGAAGTTGTCAATTTCCAAGCGAGTTTCTGCGTAATTTGCTCTTTGAAGAGTGTTTCACTTTCCTCACGGCGTCTGAAGGACGCCAGAATAAGTTTGAAACTACTTGAAGGTGCTTGCTTGGGGGAGCAAACTCACTTAAGAACTGCCAAGTCTATTAGTGCACAGGTGATTTTTTGCCCGTTAATAAGAGTATGGGTTCTTTGATCAAACTTTGCAGAGCAAAGTTTGTTCGCCTGCGCGAAGTTTGACCAAGGTTCGTGATTCTTCCTCAAAGGGCTGTTCTGATGAAGTTTGCACGTTTAAGGAGCCCACATGGTGGAATTCCCCTTAGAAATGCTATGTGTAGAGGGGTTTTCTCTCTGGAGCGCTCCTTCGGAGCGCGAGGGAATGAAAACCCGACATTAAAACGCTACAAAGAGCAAAGAATTCAGCAATTCTAAAGAACCGCTGGAAGCGCAAACACTCTAAAAAAGGCCTCGTAAAGAGGAATCACAAACTTTGATGAAACTTTACCTGGTAAAGTTTCTATGGCGGGCCGGGCGGGATTTGAACCC
>DRGF01000085.1 GCA_011050175.1 Thermococcus sp.
CGACCCGAACGAGATTGAGCCCAAGTGGCAGAAGTTCTGGCTGGACGAGAAAATCTACAAGTACGAGCTCGACGAAAAGAGGCCGAGCTACGCGATAGACACCCCGCCCCCGTTCACGAGCGGAACCCTCCACCTCGGCCACGTGCTCAGCCACACCTGGATCGACATCATAGCCCGCTACAAGAGAATGACCGGCTACAACGTGCTCTTCCCGCAGGGCTTCGACAACCACGGCCTCCCGACCGAGCTCAAGGTCGAGAAGGAGTTTGGAATAAGCAAGGACGAGCCCGAGAAGTTCCTCCAGAAGTGTGTCGAGTGGACCTGGCAGGCCATCGAGGCCATGCGCAACCAGTTCATAAGGATAGGCTACTCCGCCGACTGGGACCTTGAGTACCACACGATGGACGACTGGTACAAGGCGGCCGTGCAGAAGTCCCTCCTTGAGTTCTACAAGAAGGGCATGCTCTACCGCGACAAGCACCCGGTCTACTGGTGCCCGCGCTGTAGGACTAGTTTGGCCAAGGCCGAGGTCGGCTACGTCGAGGAGGACGGCTTCCTCTACTACATCAAGCTCCCGCTCGCTGACGGTTCCGGCCACGTCCCGATAGCCACGACGAGGCCAGAGCTGATGCCGGCCTGTGTTGCTGTCTTCGTCCACCCGGACGACGAGCGCTACAAGGACGTGGTCGGCAAGAAGGTTAAGCTCCCGATATTCGAGCGCGAGGTTCCGGTTATAGCCGACGAGGACGTTGACCCGAGCTTTGGAACCGGAGCGGTCTACAACTGTACCTACGGTGACGAGCAGGACGTCGTCTGGCAGAAGCGCTACAACCTTCCGGTCATCATAGCCATCAACGAGGACGGCACGATGAACGAGAACGCCGGGCCGTACGCTGGCCTCAAGACCGAGGAGGCGAGAAAGAAGATAGCCGAAGACCTCGAGAAGATGGGCCTCCTCTACAAGAAGGAGAAGATAAGGCACCGCGTGCTGAGGCACACCGAGAGGAGCTCCTGTATGGCACCCATCGAGCTGCTTCCCAAGACCCAGTGGTTCATCAAGGTGAGGGACTTCACGGACGAAATAGTGAAGGTCGCCGAGGAAATCAACTGGTACCCGGAGGACATGTTCTTAAGGCTTAAGGACTGGGCCGACTCAATGGACTGGGACTGGGTCATAAGCAGGCAGCGTGTCTTCGGGACGACCCTCCCGTTCTGGGTCTGTAAGAACGGTCACGTTGTTCCGGCAAAGGAGGAAGACCTCCCGGTTGACCCGCGCTTCGACAAGCCGCCCGTGGAGAAATGTCCGGTCTGCGGTGCCGAGCTTGAGCCGGTCACCGATGTCCTCGACTGCTGGGTTGACTCAAGCATAACCCCGCTGATAATAACTAAGTGGCACGAGGCGATAAAGGGCAACGAGGAAGCGAAGCGCTGGTTCGAGCACAACTTTCCGACCGCCCTCAGGCCGCAGGGAACCGACATCATCAGGACGTGGGCGTTCTACACGATATTCAGGACTTACATACTCACCGGCGAGAAGCCCTGGCACGACGTCCTCATCAACGGAATGGTGGCCGGGCCTGACGGCAGGAAGATGAGCAAGAGCTACGGCAACGTCGTAGCGCCGGACGAGGTCATTCCGAAGTACGGCGCCGACGCGCTCAGGCTCTGGACCGCTTTAGCGCCGCCCGGAGAGGACCACCCGTTCAAGTGGGAGACCGTTGACTACAACTACCGCTTCCTCCAGAAGGTCTGGAACATCTACCGCTTCGCCGAGAGGCACCTGAGCGACTTCGACCCGAGCAACGCCCCGGAGGAGCTTGAGCCGCTCGACCGCTGGATACTCAGCAGGCTCCACCGCGTTATCAAGTTCGCCACCGAGGAGATGGAGCGCTACCGCTTCAACCTGCTCACTCGCGAGCTGATGACCTTCGTCTGGCACGAGGTTGCGGATGACTACATCGAGATGATCAAGTACCGCCTCTACGGCGACGACGAGGAGAGCAAGCTCAAGGCGAAGGCGGCGCTCTACGAGCTGCTCTACAACATAATGCTCCTGCTCGCTCCACTGACCCCGCACATAACCGAGGAGCTCTACCAGAACCTCTTCCGCGAGAGGATTGGTGCCAAAAGCGTCCACCTCCTCGACTGGCCGAAGTTCAGGGAGGATAGAATCGACGAAGAGGCCGAGAAGCTCGGTGAGCTCGCCCGCGAGATAGTCGGCGCAATGAGACGCTACAAGAACTCCCACGGCCTCTCGCTCAACGCCAAGCTCAAGCACGTGGCCATCTACGCCACCGACAGCTACGACATGCTCAAGGCCATCGAGAGGGACATCGCCGGAACAATGAACATCGAGAGGCTGGAGATAATCAGGGGCGAGCCTGAGCTCGAGGAGCGCATCACTGAGATAAAGCCCAACTTCAAGACCGTCGGCCCGCGCTACGGAAAGCTCGTGCCGAAGATCACCACCTACCTCAAGGAGAACGCAGAGGAAGTCGCCAAGGCCCTTAAGGGGACCGGAAAGGTCGAGTTCGAGGTTGATGGAAGGAGGGTCGAGCTCGGCAAGGAGGACATCGTGCTCAGGAAGGCCGTGTTCAGCGAGGGCGAAGAGGTCGAGACCGCCGTCGTCGAGGACGCGGTCATAGTGTTCTTCTGAACCCTACTTTTTTTATTTGGTGGTACCGTAAGTTACTTACGGGGGCATAAGTCGAGGATCAGCTTTTCAACACAGTCGCCACAACAGAATCTGCTATTTTGTATCTCTCGTCTTTCGAAAAATTTAGGTGATTAACTCAGCAGTTGTAGCACAGCATCGCGGCCTTCTTGAGGAGGATTACCCTGTAGAGCTTGCCGTTGATTATCCTCGGGTTAGAAAGCTTGTTGAGGTGCTGCATCCTCTTCCTCTCGAGGGCAACGAGGTCGAGCTCCCTGAGAACCTTTACGAAATCTTCCCAGCGGATTTTGAGCCACTTTGAGTACTCGTCGAACAGCTCCTTCTCCACGACGCGGTAGGTCTTGCCGTTCACCTTGTACCTGACGGCGTGCTTGGGAAGTTCCTTCCTCAGCCGCCAGCGGGCGTGGAGGGGCTCCTGGAACTCGTAAACGGCCTCGTCCATTGGTTTGCCTTCGACCATCATCTTGAGGATTATGCCGAGGATGCGGTTTATCCTGTCCGGGACGCCGAAGATGTCGCCCCTGAGGATGATCTTCCTCCTTCTGACGCGGATTCCGGCATTCTCAAGCTCCTCGCCTATTTTCGGCGTCAGCTTCTTGTCCCTGCCGGTGTCAACTATCCCGCCTATTATGAAGGCCCCAACGCCAAAGTCCTTCTCGCTCAGAACATCGTCCGCCCAGGGGTCGAGGAGGACAACCTCGTCAATCCCCCTCTCCTTCAGGAACTCGGCAGTAGGCCCCTCGTAGGCGGTAATCCTGTCGAGCGGGCCGTGGAACATTGACCTGAACTCCTCGCCGGCCCAGGTTACGGCGAGCTCTCCGCCGGTGAAGTAGTCTCTCAGCAGGCCGTAGCTCTGGTTTACCTGGAGGCAGACCTTGCCCTTCTCCTTCGGGGTGTGCTTGTCCCAGAGCTGGAGGTCGATTATGAAGTAGGGCCACTCCGGGAGCCTTGCGCGGAGCTCCTCCAGGGTAAGAACCGGCTCGAACTTATCAACCATGCACAGCGGGGCGTAGGCGTAGTATGAGCCCTCGACGCGGTTTCCGTTCAGGTCCCACGCTACTGCGGTCTTCTCTGGGACGCGGAAGATTGCACCCTTACCGTGGACTATCTCAACCGCTATGTCCTGGAGCTTGTTCTTTGACTTCCTGAAGCGCTTGGAGAGCACCCCTATGCTCTCGATGCCCTTCTCCCTCAGAGCTTCCCTGAAAA
>DRGF01000096.1 GCA_011050175.1 Thermococcus sp.
ACCCGTTTACAACAACTACTACGAGAACACAAACACCACACCAAGCGCCGAGGAGTGGGACGAGCTCGGAGACTACTGGTGGAACGGTGCCGCTTACAGCGGAGACTACGAAGACTGGAAGGCCGCAAGTGGCGTTACCTTTGAGATCGAGGATAGGGACTTCCTCGGAGACGAGCAGCTGATCGACTGGGACATCACCATAAACACAATCGAGTTCCACGCTGACGATGAGGAGTGGGACGCGGACTACCCGCCGGAGGACTCAGACGTCGTCCTCTACATCCCGGCCGGCAACTTCAGTGTCACGCTTAACTACCAGCTCTGGAACACAACCTACACTTACTCCGAGACCGATGATGTCTGGGGAACCACAACCGAAGACACCATTTACGTCATCGATGACGATTCACCTGCCACGTACGACGACTACACCAAGAGCGGAACGCCCGAAGTTTACGCCTACGGTATCGGCGAGGGTGACACCTTCACCGTGTTCGGCAACGAGTTCTACGTCCTAGACGTTAACGCAAGCGCCGAAACGGTCACCTACGGCCATGACTGGGGCAAGGAGTACCTTGACTCTGGCGCCAGCAAGGCCTTCGGCGAGTACACCGTTAAGGTCCTCGATATAGACGTCAACCGTGACAAGGCCCTCCTCGAAGTCACCGGCCCAGAAGGAAGCGAGACCATCACCATCAAAACGCCCGACGAAGGTGGCAAGACCGTCGATGTCTTCGACGACGGCGGTATATTAATCACCCTGCACGACACCTTCATCGGTATCGAAGGAACCGAGACAGTCCTGCTCGAGGTTCAGACGGACGTCGAGACAGTCGAAAGCGGCGATGAGCTCCTCGAAGGATGGGAAGCCCAGTTCTCGTTTGGCACTGACGGCAAGGGCAATGATGTTGTAACCGCAATAACCCTCACGAACACCGAAGACCTTGAAGGCTCCACCATAACCCTCATCAACGATGACAACGCAGTGTACAAGCTCGACTACGTCGTTAACGTCAAGAAGAAAGACGTTGACGACGACGATGACGACGAGCTCGCAGTTGACGCCGAGATCGTGTTCCTCCCAGAGGAGAGGGTCTACGACGAGGATACCATCACCGTCGGCGACGACTTCGAGGGCTGGACCGTTGATGACATCGAGGTTACCATTGAACCAACCGAGGCCGCCATCGTCAGCAAGATAACCACCCCGATAACCGTCCTCGACACCGAGCTCATGGAGGCTGGCCTTGACAGCGTCGACAGCAACCTCATCCTCGTCGGCGGTCCGGTCGTCAACAGCGTCACCGCCGCCCTCGCCGAGACCCTCGGCGTCCCGGCTGACTACGAGGGCTGGGCGAGCGAGTACGGCACCGGCGCTGACAGCGGTGTCGTCAAGTACGTCGCCGAGGTCGAGGACATCAACGGCTACGGCGTCGTCCTTGTCGCCGGTAGCGACAGGGAGGGCACCGCTGCCGCCGCCGAGGCCCTCATGAAGTACCTCGCTGGCCTCAACTGAAGGCCTTTTTCTTCTCTCTTTACTTTCCAGCACTTTTTAGGAGGTTTCCAGAGTGTCAAGAAGGTTCTTGGCCGCGCTCGTTCTCGCAGTCCTTATTCTCGCCCCCATCGGCTACGTGCTGTACGGGTACTCTCAGTACAGTGCTTCAGTAAACCCCGACAAACCCGCCCCGGGGCACACCTATATAGTGCTCAGGTTTCCGGACGGCCGGTACGGGGTCTTCACGCTTCCCCAGTACGTCAACCTAACAATGCAAGGGTTTAAGCCACCAGAGGGGACAAAGGGCTACGCCATCAACGTTACAGGGTATATCACTGGAATACCTGAAATCGATGTCAACATGACAATGAACGCGCCCTACCAGCGCTTCACCATCGTGATCGGAGACCCCAGTGTCAAGGTCTGCTCCTCCAACCCGGAGGAGTTCACGGGGAGCTGCTCGGACCGCACCGCGGCGGTGACGGAGATAAGCGCCCTCACGGCCACGCTGTTTAAACGGTACTACTACTTCCAGGCCCTGCAGAACGGGATGGACGATGCCAGCGCGAAACAGTACGCATACGAGGAGACGATGAAGCGCCATGATACCCGGTACCTCTCATTCATGACGAAAGTCTCCCTTGGGCTGGGAAGAATAGGCAACGAGGAGCACCTCGCGGTCGTGCTGCTGGGCCCCGCGGAAGGGGCAGATGCCAACAGGATCATCGTCCCCAGGCCCGGACTGATAGTCCTCGAAGGCAAATCCGACGGCGCGCTCAGGGCGGAAGTTGTGTTGATAGAAAAGATAATGCAGTTCGAGTGGCCCACAGGGAATCAGACCACTACTCAAGGGTGATTAAGTCCCAAAGGGCTTCCCTCTTTTCTTCTCCCACAACCCTGAAGAACTCCTCCTTACTTCTGAAGGGCCTCTCCGCCAGCACCCTCACCGCGGTTTTCTTCCCGATGCCCGGGAGGTACTGGAGGACTTTGGGGCTCTCGCGGTTAACGTTTACCGGGACCGGGACTCCCGTGATGCTCCTGTAGCCGTGTCCAACTATCAGGACGTCGTAGAACCTGTCGAGCTCGACCTCTTTAGGAATGCCCACTATAAGCGGATAGCTGCCTATCTGCCTGCCGTAGGTCAGGCCGTTCTCAATAACCTCCGCGCGGACGTCACGAAGAACCGTCCCCACGGGGACGACGCGCCTGAGCATGGGGAGGTCTATCTCGTGCCTTATCTTGTACTTGTAGTGCTGGATGAGCTTCTTGTGCTTCTCGGTTTTCACCTTGTCCCTCATGTGCCACAGCGGGGTTCCCGGGAAGACGACCACCTGCCTGATGTTTATCCTCCTGACCATCAGCCCATCGTCAAGGAGCCTCTTGAGGAACTGGAACGTCATCTCGTAGCTCTTCTTCGTCTCACCAGGCAGGCCAAATAGCAGGTTTATCCCAGGCAGAAGCCAAGGCATCCCGTTGTAGCCCCTCCTCGCACCGACCTCGTTGAGAATTCTCACCGCCTCGTAGGTCTCCTCGGCGGTGGCGTTCAGGTTGTTGAGCTTTGCCACCTTTGGGTCAACGCTTTCAAGCCCAAAGGCGACGACGTTTCCGGGAGTGCCGTATTTTATCAGCGCCTTTGCTATCATAACACTCTCTTCCGGGTAGTTGGCTATGACCGCGGGGTTGGCGTTGTCCACGTGGAGCGTCTTAACCTCCGGCGCAACAGAGCGAATTCCGGCAAAGAGCCTCTCTATTGCGTCGGGGTTTGGGACCGGAACGCGGCCGTTCGGTTTCGCCATGTACGAGAAGATGCAGCTCTGTCTGCCTACCCTGAAGTGCCTCACGCCGAGTTCGTAAAGGGCCTTGACCTCAGCGATGACATCTTCAACGGGTCTGTCTTCTACGGTTCTGTAGCGAATGGGCTCCGTGCAGAATGAGCAGCCCCCCATCCCCGCGGCCTTTGGACAGCCGCGCTGGGTCTCAATCTCAACTATCACGAAGTCGGGGTAATCGGGAAACTGCTTCACAACCTCGGCCCCAATAATTGCATAATTACGTAATTCTGCATAAGTCCTGAAGCGGAAGGGGTCGGCATCGGCCGGGTTCACGAGGTAGTCATGCAGGAACGCTTCAAGGTCGCCGTAAACGATGTGGTCAAAGACGGACTGAGCAAGGAGAAGTTCCCTAGAGGTCACCTTCACCCCGCCCTGGTGGGCGGAGCCCATGAACGCCGGGCCGCCGAGGATTTTAACCCCACGGAACGGCCGGAGGAACCTCGCCACCTCTTCGACCTGAGATGGGACGGCGGAGAGGTACTTGCCGGGGGTGTGGAGGCCTCCAACGTAAATGATGATGTCTGCCTTTTCAAGTATC
>DRGF01000113.1 GCA_011050175.1 Thermococcus sp.
TCAACGCCCGCGGAGGGCGAGCCAAACCCAATTGAAAAAGTAAATGTCAAACCGTATCTGGCCGTTCAGCTGATCCTGATGCTCTCGTACTTAATCCTACTCGCCGTGAGCTGGGAGCGAATGCCCGAAACAATAGCAGTCCATTTCAACGACCAGGGAATTCCCGATCGCTTCGAGCCTAAAGCAGTTGGGGCGTTCCTGATACCTGTGGGCATCTTCCTGTTTATCCTTGGGCTGACGTATCTCGGGCGCGATCCAGTTGTTCTGAGAATCCCGAAAGGAAACACGAAGGTCGCAAGGATACTTCTGGAGCTGCTGACTGCCGCCCAGCTCATCATTTGGGGAGCGTTAGTCTATTCACTCCTTTACAACGCCTATTCCTTCAGCTCTCCCGTGTTATTAGAAGCGATGGTCATCGGCATCGTGGGGCTGATAATCGTGGAAACGGCTAGGTTAATACTCGCCCAGAAAATTTGAGAACACCAGAAGTCTTAATGAGGAAACGAACCTTTCGAGGGGTTTAAATAATCTCGCACATTTTTTATCACGGTGATGGTATGTCCCTCGAGGAGTTGTACCGCTACATCAACTGGCGGATGAACCCCAACGATGAGAGGGCCAGGGAGAGGTTCGAAAAAATAGCAGAGTTTTTTGACTCCATCTCCGCGGAGCTCCCGCATGGGGCCAGGGTTCTTGACATCTGCGCCGGGACAGGGATAGCGGGTGCGGCTTTGGCGAAGGCGACTAAGGCCAGGGCCCTGACGGTCTTCGATGCAAGGAAAGACGACCTTGAGCTGGCGAGGGAATGGCTCAAGATAGCGGGGATAAACCCCGAGCTGAGACTTGTCCAGGGAGATACGAGGGAGGTCGGAAAGCTGGTTGAGGAGCACGATGTCGCCGTGCTCTGGGGTTTCACAATGCCGCACTTCAACCCCTTCGATGCGGTCAAGCTGTTTGCAAACGTTGCCATGAGCCTGAGTGACGATGGCATCTTCATGATCGAGGACATGGACCGGGTGTACTGGATACTCTACCGCGCCGGTTACAGGGAGTTCCTCATAGAGGGGCGGGGGGACGGCTACACTGTGGCCTCAATGCACGAGGGCTACGACTTCTCGAAAGGCACGTTTAAAAGGGGTTACTACCTCCTCCCGGGCTTCAGGAGGATAAGCGGCGTGGATTTCCACTACTGGGACATCTCAACTCAGCTCGCAATAGGGAGCGTTTTCTTCAGGGAGTACAGAGTTATCACGAGGGAAGAACACGGCGTTGAGGGAGTGGGAAACGTCCTCATCTTCAAAAAACCGGAGAAAAAAGTAGCGGAGCTCAAAGCGAATAATGCTCGGGCCGTCTATCCTTAAACACGTCGTTCATCTCGTTTATTCTCTTGTCCCTCGCGAGCGAGAGGTCTATCTCCGCCACTCCCACTTCTTCCTCGTCCTCGCTTCCCATGGCCAGAACTTCGGCCTTTGGAGAGGCTATCGTGCTCTTGCCGATGAAGCGCAGGCCCCTTTCCTCGCCCACACGGTTGGCGGTTATGGTGTAAACGCGGTTCTCCAGAGCCCTTATCGGCATCGCCCTGGGTGCATAGGGCATTACAAGGTTGCTGGGGTGGGCTATGATGTCGGCACCCTTGAGTGCGAGCGTTCTCGCGGATTCAGGGAAGAACCAGTCAAAGCATATCATGACGCCGACCTTTGCGATGCCCATGTTGAAGACGTGGAAGCCCAGGTCTCCCGGTTCGAAGAAGAGCTTCTCGCGGTAGAAGAGGTGAACCTTGCGGTATTTGCCTATGTAGCCGCTCCCGATAGGCCCAGTTACCACGGCGGAGTTGTAGAGCCTCCCGCTTTCGTCCTTCTCTGCGGTCCCGGCCACTATGAAGACACCGAGCTCCCTTGAGAGCTCCATGAGGAACTGGGTCGTGGGGCCGTCGGGTATCTGGCCCGCGACTTCCAAGACTTCCTCCCTGCTTCTGAAGTTGTAGCCTGTATCAAAGAGTTCGGGCAGAACAACGAGCTTGGCCCCCCTGTCGGCGGCGACACGTATCAGCTCCTCCGCCCTGGAGTAGTTCACCTCGGGCTCAAGAAAAACGGGTTCCATCTGAACGTAAGCCACCTTCATATCATCACCGTTCTATGTTGGACTAAGAGTTGATAAGGTTAGCGGACGAATTTTCAGAATTTGAGCGGTAGAAAACGAGCACACACAACTTTAAACAGCCCCAAAACATGATTGCGATACTAAAGACAACGCATACATTTAAAATACTGCCCAAAGACCCCCACCTACAATAAAAACGACATACTCAAGCGAGAATTTGAGAGGTTAGAAAACCGCCCTCCCGTGCCGTTTTTCGTGCTTACGGGCGCCTCTACACTTTTTCGCCCGTACGAAAAGTGCCGGCCCCCCACCACGGAAAAGCTTAAAAAGGAACCTCCGGAGCTAACCCCTGAGAGAAACTCAGGGGTGATGATCATGAAGAGGCGCCCGAGGAAGTGGAAGAAGAAGGGAAGAATGAGGTGGAAGTGGATCAAGAAGAGGATCAGGAGGCTCAAGAGGCAGCGCAGGAAGGAGCGCGGACTTATCTGATGCTCCTTCTTTTCTCCACCGTTTTCGGTGGTTCCATGAACTCTTTTAAGGACTTTGAAAGCCTATCACTGGAGATCCAGACCTCCCGCGGAAGAACTCTTCTTATTGCAGACCCGCACATAGGATTCGAGCTGTCGCGCGGGCTGAGGGTAAGAACACACTTCGAGGAGCAGCTGGCCGAGTTCATAGTCGAAAAGGACCCCGACCTCCTCATCATTCTCGGCGACCTGAAGGAGCCGATAGGCCTGAGCTTCACGATGAAACGCCTCCTCATGGGCTTTTTCTCAAGCCTCCGGGAAATCCCAACGGTCGTGACGAAGGGAAACCACGACGGGAGGATAGAGGAGGTCGCAGGGAAGTTCCCCCACGTCGAGGTGACCGACCACCTGCTGTTGGACGACAAGCTCTTTCTCCACGGCCACACCGGACTGCCGGAAGTGGAGTTCGGGGAGGGATACCTCGGCCACATCCATCCCGCGTACACTTTCAAAAGGGGCGGAGTTGCAAGGAAGGTAAAGGTCTTCGTCCGCTCCGGAAGGTTCCTCATACTCCCAACCATAAACCCTTTCATAGAGGGCTTCAACGTGGTGGACGGGATAAGGATGGTCCCGTTTCTGAAGGGGGCTGATTCGGTGGAGCTGTTCCTCCCGGAGGGGATTTACCTGGGAAGGGTGAACCTCAGATGATTGCCCAGAACACCGCGGCAAAGTTTATAACCAGTATGAAGATAATCTTTCATACGTGAGAAAATGGTATGTCAGGTGAGAGAGAATGAGTGATGTTTACGAAAAGCTTGAGGCGCTGCTTCGCTCTCTTGGGGTCAAAAAGACAGAGCTCAGGATTTACAGACTCCTGCTCGACAAAAAGAAGCCCATGAGGATAACCGAGATACAGAAGGAGCTGGGAATAAGCGAACGCTCCGTCAGGGAGCACGTGCTCCGCCTCTACCGGAGGGGCATTCTGAGGAGAACCCTCATCAAACAGGGATGGCTCGGCTACACGTACACCGCCGTTTCCCCGAGTGAAGTCCTTGAACACATCAAGCAGAGCCTCGTAAAGAGAATAAACGAGCTGGAAAAAGAGTTAAAGTGCTCCTCAGGCCAGGAAAATTAGAGGAGCTCGATGACACCCGTTTTTTCGAGCAACTCCACCAACTTCTCGAGTTTTTCCCTATCAACCTCTCCAAACTCTTCCTCCAGGGCTTCAAAGGACTCTTCCTTCGGCAGAAGTTCCCCGAGCATCATGAGCTCATGGAGGTAGACGAGGA
>DRGF01000068.1 GCA_011050175.1 Thermococcus sp.
CCTCTGCAAAGATGTACCCCTGGCCGACTAGGACTTTACCCGCCAGCCCAAGTCTCTCGACGGCTATTGCAATGAGCCGCTCCTCAGGGGTGGGTTCAGCAGGGAAGAGGTTCTTCCAGGCGTCCTCTATTTTGACCGGCTTGCTCTTCTTGCCGAGGAGTTCTCTTAGCCCTTCATTTTCTTGCCTGGCCCTCGCGTATTCCTCGCGGAGTTCATCATACTTCTTTTGGAGTTCTTCGTGCTCTTTGTAGAGGGCTTCGTAGTCGTTTGCCAGCTGGTCGTACTTGCCCTTCACATCGAGGAGCTCCTTTCTAAGCTCCATGTACCCGGGCAGCAGCTGGAGCGTTTTGAGTCCCGCCCTCACCAGCGTGTTCTTGAGCTCTTTTCTGACAAGCTCGACGTCAACGTGCTCCAGGTCGTGGCCGAGGGGGAGCTTCATCCGTTCAATGTGTCCCACCATCTCACTGAGCTCGCTGAAGAGCCTCTCGGCAAGGTCCCTTCCAACGCGGTCGGCGTCGGTGGCTATGATGAGCAGGTCGGCACCGGCCGCGGCGCTCTTGGCTATTTCCACGTTCGTGGTCGGAATTATTGCGGAAATCGTTATGTTGTACTCACTTCCCAAGGCCAGACCCTGGAGGGCTTTACTTACAACCTCAACGTCGCTCGCACCTTCAACAAGGATTCTAACGTCAACTATGGCCATTCCCATCACCTCGCGGGGTCGTTACCCCGTTGAAAATAGGGTGAGGCCTTTAAAAATCCTCGCTCAGCTCGACCTCAAGGCTCGGCCTCCCAAGGACGACCCTCCCATCGGGCAGGAGTGAGATACTCAGCGCGTGGACTTCAACGCCGGCTTTTCTTGCTTCACTTAAAAGGCGCGCTATCTCGGGGTCGCCCTTTTTGTAGGGCCGGAACTTCTCAACGCCCGGCATCGCGCCGATAAAGAAGATCATGGCTTTCTGCCCCGAGCGAGCTAGTCCAATGAGCTCCCCGATGTGCCTCTGCCCCCTGACGCTCGGGCAGTCAGGGTACATCGCGTACTCTCCCCTTCCACCCCCGCGCAGAACGGCACTCTTCATCTCTGCGTAGACCTCTCCATGGGGGCACTCAAAGAGGTAATCGAGGCGCGAGTTTCCGACGCGGACTTCCTTCCGCTTTATCCTGCAGTCACCCAGCCAGGGCACAAGGTTCAGCTCAACGGCCCTCTCGAAGGCTCTCGCCTGAGTCCGGGTGTCTATTATCGCCCCCTTCCCGTCCAGGTCTTCAAAGGCGACGAGGACAAACTCGGTCTTTCCCCCGCTCTTGGGCGTGCAGAATGCCTTCCTTCCTGGAACCATGAACTCCTCCAGCCGGCCGGTGTTCGTGACGAGGGCCTTCCTTTCCTCACCATCGACCTCGACCAGTGCCACGAAGCGGTTTAGTCTCTTGAGAAAGGTGCATGGAACCGTCTTAAGTCTAAGTAACTCCATATGGAAAAGTTCATCCAAAGGCTAAAAACCTTTGGGGCAAATACCTAAAACCTTAAATATCCCGTTCGCGACCATTTAGATGAAAATCTTAACGAAAGAGGTGGTTGGAATGGTGGACTATGAGCTTCTCAAAAAGATCGTTGAGGCTCCAGGCGTTACCGGCTACGAGTTCCTTGGCGTTAGGGACGTTGTAATCGAGGCCTTCAAGCCGTACGTTGACGAGATTAAGGTCGACAAGCTTGGAAACGTCATCGCCCACAAGAAGGGCAAGGGCCCGAAGGTCATGCTCGCCGGGCACATGGACCAGATCGGCCTTATGGTGACCCACATCGAGAAGAACGGCTACCTCCGCGTTGCGCCGGTTGGAGGCGTTGACCCGAGGACGCTCATCGCCCAGCGCTTCAAGGTCTGGGTGGGCCCGAGCGAGTTCATCTACGGTGTCGGTGGAAGCGTCCCGCCGCACATCCAGAAGCCCGAGGAGAGGAGCAAGGCCCCGACCTGGGACCAGGTCTTCATCGACATCGGCGCTGAGAGCAAGGAAGAGGCCGAGGAGATGGGCGTAAAGATAGGCACCGTCATCACCTGGGACGGAAGACTTGAGAGGCTCGGAAAGCACAGGCTCGTCAGTATCGCCCACGACGACAGGATAGCGGTCTACATCCTCGTTGAGGCCGCGAGGCAGCTGGCCGAGACCGATGCAGACGTCTACTTCGTCGCCACCGTCCAGGAGGAGGTCGGCCTCCGCGGTGCGAAGGTTTCCGCCTTCGGCATAGACCCAGACTACGGCTTTGCCCTCGACGTCACCATCGCCGCCGACGTTCCCGGAACGCCGGAGCACAAGCAGATAACCCAGCTCGGAAAGGGCGTCGCGATTAAGATAATGGACCGCTCCGTCATCTGCCACCCGACCATCGTCCGCTGGATGGAGGAGCTTGCCAAGAAGCACGAGATTCCGTACCAGTGGGACATCCTTACCGGTGGAGGAACGGACGCAGGAGCCATACACCTCAACAAGGCCGGCGTCCCAAGCGGAGGAATAAGCATCCCGGCGCGCTACATTCACTCCAACACGGAGGTCGTTGACGAGCGCGACGTCGATGCGGCAGTCAAGCTGACCGTTAAGGTCCTTGAGGAGATTCCGGAGCTCAAGCTCTGATTTTCCCCTCTTTTCTTCTGCCAAATTTTAAAACGAGTTAATTTTCAATCAGGGTTCTTCCTGGTTCGCGTCCGGCAGAAAGAGCTCGGAGGGGACTTCTGTCTTCCGTCCAAACTCCTTCTCGAGCTTTCTCCACTCATACCAGAAGAAAAGCGCACCTATACCAATGCCCGTCAGGATGAAGGGCCACTTTGAAGGAAGGGGCAGCCCGCGGTGCCAGTTGTGGAGGAGGTAGTTCTGATAGAGGAACAGGTACGAGAGCCACGCTATTACAACCGCCTCAATAGAGTACTCGACAAGTCTCTGCTCCTTCTCATCCACACGGTCCACCTGGGGAAAAGTTAAAAGCGCGCCGTTAAAACTCTTTCCCATGACCGACTACTTTCCATACGAGAACCTGCGACCGAACCAGCGCGAGTTCATAGAACTCGTCCGGGAGGCTGCGGAAAAAGGAGAGAATGCCATAATCGAAGCTCCCACCGGTTTTGGTAAAACTGTGAGCGTTTTGGCGGGCGTCCTTCCGGTGGCCAAGGAGCTCGGACTAAAGGTTCTCTACCTCGCGAGAACGCACAGGCAGATGGACAGGGTCATAGAGGAACTCAAGGCAATAAGCGGAAAGAGTCCCGTTTCCGGCGTCGAACTCAGGAGCAGAAAAGACCTCTGCCTGCACACTTACCTCACCCAGTTCACGAGCGACGCCTACACCGCCATGGTGGTCTGCAAGAACCTCAAGAAACTGGGCAAATGTGAGTTTTACGAGAATGAAAAGAAGAAAAAGGCCGAGTTCGACGAGCTGGTGCATTTTTTCCTCGAAGAACCGAGCCACCCCACAGAGATACTTGACTACTCCCAGACCCTGGAGCTGTGCCCCTACGATTTAACCAAAAGGATATCGGAGAAGGCAGATGTGATAGTCGCCAGTTACCTCTATCTACTCAGTCCCACCATCCGGGAGAACTTCATAAGCTCCCTCGACGTCGACTACTCCGACCTCATAGTGGTCTTCGACGAGGCCCACAACCTTCCGGACCAGGCTATTTCCGCACTCAGCGATAAAATAAGCATAAACACAATCAACAGGGCAATAAAAGAGGCCGACGAATACAACGAGCACGAGATAGCAAACTTCCTGAGCATCTTTGGGAGAGGGATGGAGATACTGTTCCAGGAAAAACTGGCCAATAGAGAC
>DRGF01000206.1 GCA_011050175.1 Thermococcus sp.
CAGGTTCGCCGACACTGACCTCGTCGGTTCCCTTCTCCGCCATGGCGTAGAGAACCCTTGGCTGGGGGACGTTCTGGTACAGCTGGACGTCGCCGGCAACGAGGAGGACGTTCGCGTCCGCAAGTTCCTGGGCCGTCGGGTTGTTGATGACGACGTAGCCGTAGAGCCCCGCGGTGTCGCCGATGTAGAGCTTGTACCTGCTCTCCCAGCTCATGTTGGAGACGCGGTATATTATGCTCACGTTGTACTTTCCAGCTTCCTCAGCCTGGAGAATGGCGTAGACGCTCGCCTTTCCCTCAAGGTTCCTGGCCTTGAAGTAGGCCACCTCCTCGGGGTTGATGAGGTAGTACGCGTCGCCCTGAATGGCTATCTTCCCGTCCTTGAAGCCGAGGAACTTGCCCGCAACGGTATCGCCGCTCCTCAGCCTGACCTCGACATCGCTTCCGACGTTGGCGCTGTAAACGTCCCCGGTTGAGCCTTTGCTGAAGACCCCGAGGACATGGACGCCCCCGTCGAGCGGCCGGATGGTGACTTCGGCTATGTCGAGCCCGGCCAGCTCCTCCAGGGGCACATCGTTAATTCCCTCATTGAGGTCGAGCTCCACCGTCTTTTCGATTACCCCTATCTTCGCGGAGTTGTAAAGGACGACTGTCGTGTCGCCCGCAATGGCCTTCTCACCCTGAAACGAGAAGACCGCCAGGATTATAAGTGCAATTCCACCCACTGCAGCTATCGCCTTCTTTCTCATAAGAATCACCTGTATTATATTCGGCGGCGGAGTATTTATACCCCCCTCATCGCTTCAAACCGAGCCGAAACGAAAGAAACGATAGGTTGACGAATGGAAACCCTTTTAACTGCCGGGTCGGATTGAAAACTGTCAAGCTGATGAGGTGATTGGTATGGACAGGGTTGAAAAGGCTAGGGCAATCATCGAGAAGGCCAAGGCCGAGAACAGGCCGCTTGTTGAGCCGGAGGCAAAGGAGATACTCAAGCTCTACGGCGTTCCGGTTCCGGACTTCAAGGTCGCCACCAACGAGGACGAAGCCGTTCAGTTCGCCAGGGAGATCGGCTACCCGGTCGTTATGAAGATCGTTTCTCCGCAGATCATCCACAAGAGCGACGCCGGCGGTGTTAAGGTCAACATCAAGAGCGACGAGGAGGCCAGGCAGGCCTTCAGGACCATCATGGAGAACGCCAAGAACTACAAGCCGGACGCCGACCTCTGGGGCGTTATCGTCTACAAGATGCTCCCGCTCGGCAAGGAGGTCATCGTCGGTATGATCCGCGACCCGCAGTTCGGTCCGGCCATCATGTTCGGCCTCGGTGGAATCTTCGTTGAGATCCTCAAGGACGTCAGCTTCCGCGTTGCCCCGATAACCAAGGACGAGGCCCTCGACATGATCAAGGAGATCAAGGCCTACCCGATCCTCGCCGGAGCCCGTGGTGAGAAGCCGGTTGACATCGAGGCCCTCGCCGACATCATCACCAAGGTCGGTGAGCTCGCGCTTGAGCTCCCGGAGATCAAGGAGCTCGACATCAACCCGATCTTCGCCTACGAGGACAGCGCCGTTGCCGTCGACGCCAGGATGCTTCTCTGAGGGCTTTTGCCCTTTTCTCTCCTATTCTGCAACCTCTGCGAGCATTAGGTCTTGAGACTCCTTACCCCACCGGTAGGTTTTTAACTATAACGGCAGTTATTATAATGGTGGTTATACTAATGGCCATTATACAAAGACGGGAGCTGGATCGCGTCCTTGGGATTAGATGGCTCCTGCTCTACGGCAGGAGGAAAACAGGAAAAACATTCTACGTCAGAGAGAAAGGGCACTACTCCAAGTACTTCGTTGTAACCCGGGGGAGGAGCCTTGTTGACATAGAAAGCGGCGAAGAGCTGACGATAAGCGAATTTACACGTCTCCTACCGTATATGGTACAAAGCGGCCGCGTTGTTGTTGATGAATTCCATCGGCTGGACGAACCCTTTTTCTCCCTGCTCCAGGGACTCTCCGGAAAGGGAGAACTCACACTCATAACCTCAACAAGACACTACTTCAGACGCTTCATCGGCGAGAACAGCCCGCTCCTTGGCTTATTCCATCTTCAGGAGGTGGGACTCGTTGACCCGAGGGACGCCGTGGCATACGTTGCCGGCCTTGGGCTGAAAGGCAAGACTCTCATAGAGCTGGCGTGCCTCGTTCAGGAACCGTGGCTGGCGCAGACCGTGGAAACCATGAAGGAGAAAACCTTTGAAATGCTGGGAGCGGTTCTGAGGGACTACGTGCCGAGCCTGACGGGCGAGATATTCACGGAGGAAGACAAGGAGCTAAGCCAGCGCTATTTTGCCATCCTTGAGGCTGTGGCAAGCGGTAAAAGGACCTCTGGGGAGATAGCCTCGGAGCTGTTTTCAAGGGGACTCATCGAAAAGAACTCTCCGGGGGCGGTGAGTCAGTATCTCGAAACCCTCGGGGGCATGGGGCTCCTCGAAAGGAGGCTCCTCTACGGAAAGCGGAGAAAGGGCTACCATTACAGGCACGTTTCACCGGTCATTGACTTTGCCTTCTACATGAACTCCAAATACGGGTTCTTCGAAACGGGACTGCCGGAGAAGAGCCTTTCCCAGCACCTCCAGGAGAGGATGCCGCTCTACATTGAAACCTTCTTCGAGAGGTTCCTCGCCAGGCTGTATGGTCTCCAGCCCGTGAAAATAGCCCTTCCAGAGCTTGAAGTCGACATAGCCCTGAGAAGACACAAACGCTTGGCCATTGTCGGGGAAGTGAAGTGGAAAACCAGACTGACAAAAAATGAACTGAGGTCTGTGGAGGACAAGCTGACGAGCCTCGACCCGGAGAGGGGATTCCTGATAGTGCCAGACAAATCCCTCCTCCCCCGCGAACCTGAAGACATCGATGTTTTGGACTGGAAGAACTTTGTGGAACTCTCCAAAACCTGAATTACTCCCCTTTCTTTTCATTCTCTGGAACATTTTGCACAGTTCTCATAGTACTCTAAACCATGGAAAAACCTTATAAGGGCAAAGAACGTACTCTTTTTGCCATACGCTGCTCGGTATGGGGGAGGGAAATGGTCAGGTTCCTAATAAGACTCCTCCCGGAGAATGAACCGTTTCGAATACCCTTCAATCACCAGCACATGCTGCAGGGGCTGATTTACCGCAGGATTCAACGGGTAAACCCCGATCTGAGCCTCCGTCTTCACTCGCCAAAGATACCGAAGCTCTTCACGTTTTCGCTGTTCATGGCAGAGAAGCGAAAAATCGCAGAGGATGGGAGTGGATTGCTCGGCTACAAGCGCGGATACTTCTACTTCTCAACGGCAGTTCCGGAGATCGCGGAGGCGTTTATCACGGGCCTGCTCCAGGGACCGGAGGTCGAACTCTGGGGCGAGAGATTCGTTGTGGAAGAGGTCAAAGCCCTGGCAGAACCCGAGAGGCTGAGCGGGAGGAAGTTCGTGACACTTTCGCCGATAGCGGCAACGACGAAGAGGGTTCAGTTAGGCAGGCCGAGGAGCTACGACCTCAGCCCCTCGGAGCCGGAATTCTACGAACTGATACGCGAGAACCTGCGGGAGAAGTACCTCGCGATATACGCCGAGAGGCCGCCGGAGGACTTCGAGATGAAGGTGCTCAACGCCAAGCCTAAACGCTTCGAGGTAAAGCCCGGTATCTTCCAGGTGGCGTGGCATCTAATCTTCCGCGCGAAGGGCGACGAGGGACTCATAAGGGCGGGCTACATGGCCGGCTTCGGGGAGAAGAACTCGATCGGGTTTGGGATGGTGAAGGTTGATGGGAGG
>DRGF01000121.1 GCA_011050175.1 Thermococcus sp.
GGGGAGAAGGAGGCCGCCATGGTCGCCACCGAAGCCGTGAAGATACTCGCCGAGTGGGACGAGGAGAAGGAGAAGGCCGGAAAGAAGGTCTGGTTCCCCGGGTTGAGGGGTTGAAATGGATGAGAGGCTGATACTCGTCAGGAAACTCCTCAGCGAAGGCGACGTTACGGGGGCACAGGAGAAAGCAAGGAGGATAGAGGACCCGTACTGGCGCTCCTATGCACTGAGGTGGGTTGCCGAGGCCCTGGCCGGCGAACCGGAGAGGGCTATAGAAGTCGCGCAGTCCATAGAAGAGCCATCCATTAGGGACGAGGCGCTCTGCTCCCTCACTTATATTTTTTCCAAGAACGAGAAGTTCAGGGAGGCCATCGGAACTGCACGGAAAATTGGAAATCAATTTCTAAGAAAGAAGGCACTTAGAGCGGTTAGTAACTTCCTGGCGAAGGCTATAGCCACAAAAGGTATTGAACTTCGCCTGAGCGACCTGGGGCTTGATGAGAGGGACCTCGAAGACCTCAAACCGCTCCCATATGGAATCATCTACAAGGACGGCAAGCTGATGCCCGGTTCAGTGCTACACAGGATTAAGGGGGACGTCTTAAGCGGAGTGGTTGACAGGTCCACAGAAGGACCAAGAGAAGAGCCCCCCAAGCCCAGGTTCGAAACAAAAGAATCCAAGGCTGAAGGGTACGTGGTGGAGTACATCAGGAAGCTCATCGAAAAAGGAGAGCTCGAAGAGGCCGAAAAACTCGCAAAGGGGCTTCCAGAACCCCTTAGGAGCCACTACCTGGAGGAAATTGGCGTAAAGCTCCTTGAGGCCGGAGATGAGACCCGGGCGGATGAGATATTTCGGGAACTTGAGGTCTCCGACGTTCTTGGGGCACTGCTCGCCAGGAGGAACCTCGACTGCCCGGAACGGGTTTTAAAGTACCTTGAAAAGATACACAACCCCGCGACAAGGCTGGCGGTGGCATACCAAGTTACAAAGGAAAAGGGAGTCGACGCAGGTTTTCTAAGAAACGCGCTGTTATGGGCAACGGACGAATGGAAGAGGGGCAGGATACTGAAGTTCCTTGCCTTTGAGATGCTGAAAGAGGCCAGGGAGAAAAGCAACGAAAGGCTGAGAAAAACCGCCCGAGACCTCTTTGAGCTTGGAAAGCAGGTGGGCAATGGCGCAGAGATGTGAAAGTGCCTCCAAGCCGAGCCATCTATAAAATTTCCCGCCAAGTCCCAATTCTCGAACAGAAATCTACGCAGTTCCAACTTTGGCTACGCCCAAGGAACACCAGGATACCTGAATTCAGCGACCGAACCGGCACCAAGACCGCCAAAAAGAGCTTCGAAACGACAGAACGTTACGCAGAAGATATTTGTGATGGTGCGGTGGCCGGGATTTGAACCCGGGCCAGCGGCGTGGCAGGCCGCTGTCCTAGACCAGGCTAGACTACCACCGCAGTTCAAGCCCGTAGAATACTCACCCGTGGTGGATTTATAAATCTTTCGGTCGGAGGGGACGGTTAAATTTATAAAGCATTGCCGGAAAGGTTTAGCTGGCAAGTGCCCCGGTGGCCTAGTCTGGATAGGGCGCAAGGCTGCGGACCTTGAGGTCCGGGGTTCAAATCCCCGCCGGGGCGCCAAAACTTTTGCCAAGACTTTTCTCCTCAAGCACTAAAATTCCAGAGTTATGGGCGTTTAGTGAAGCTTTTCTCAAAGAAAGCTGGCAAAGATGCTAGTAAAGAGTGCGTGCTTTTTGAAGAGAAGGGAGAGAAGAAAAAGGAAAGCTCACGTCCTCAGCTTTGCCAGCGCATCTTCTGCGGCCTTGAGTATCTGGTAGCCAACGGGTGAAGCCGTGAGGAGCGGGTGGGTCGCTATCTGCAGCGTGTAGAGCTCGCTCGCGGTGAGGCGCTTCTGTATAGCCAGGGCGAGGATGTTTATCATCTCGCCGACGCTCTTACCGCCAGCTATCTGCGCTCCGAGTATCGCACCCCTGTCACGGGAGAATATGAGCTTCACCGTGACCATGGAGGTGTCAGGGAACTTCGCCGGGTGCCTGTCGGGACCCTTCGCCGTACCGACTATGACCTCAAAGCCCTCCTTCCTTGCCGCCTCTTCAGTCAGACCGGCTGCACCGAGGGTGAGGCCGGCCACGTGGGTTGAGTAAGCGCCTATCGTCCTCCTGTTCTCCCTGACGATCTGGAGCTTAAAGAGGTTCGCACCGGCTATCCTTGCCTCGAAGGTTGCTGTTGAGGCAAGCATAAGGCCGTAGGGCTTACCCGTGAAGAAGTCCCTGTGCTCCACACAGTCACCAACCGCGAAGATGTCCGGGTGAGACGTCCTCATGTACTCGTCGGTCCAGATTCCGTAGCGCGTGACCTTCAGGCCGGCCTTAACGGCCAGATCAACGTTCGGCCGGTAGCCAGTTGAGAGGATTACGAGGTCTGCCGGAATCTCGCTTCCGTCGAGGAGCTTGACCTTCTCAACCTTTCCGTTGCCAAGGAACCTTTCGACTTGCCCATAAACGACCTTGATGCCGACTTCCTTAAGCCTCTCCTCCACCATCTTACTGAACTCTGGGTCAACGGAGCTCCTCAGAAGTCTGCTCCTGACAACGAGAGTCACGTCCTTGCCGAGCTTCCTTATCTCGTCGCCAACCTCAAGGGCTATGAAGCCTCCTCCGACGATGACGATTTTCTCTGCGTCCTCAACTTTCTCGCGGAGTTTCTTCAGGTATTCATAGTCCTTGGGGACGGTGTATATTCCATTGAGGTCAACGCCCGGAAAGTCCGGTTTAGCAGGTTTGGAACCCGTGGCTATGACGAGCTTCTCCCAGGTTATCTCCTTTCCAGACTTGGTTCTGACAACCTTGTTGTTTGGATCAATATCGATAACCTCATCCGTGAGGACTTCGACGCCGAGGGGCTCCAGGAACTTCTCGACAGGAAGAATGTCCTCGTCAACGCTCTTCAGCGTCCCGAAGATGTAGGGGATTCCACAGGGAATCATTCCCACGTTTTCCTTCCTGATGACAAGGACGCTCTTGTCGGGATAGAACTTCTTGGCCGCCATGGCCGTTGTGAGTCCTCCAGCGGAGGCACCAATAATTACGACATCGTACTTCATGTTAAACCCTCCTAACGGTTTTCAGATCTTCTTAAACACAAAAAGTTTTTAACGTTTTGTTAACTGAAGGTTCAAAACATGAGCACATATCGATTCAACAATGGACAAAAATCAACAGAAACGTCGTCATATAAATGTCCAAACCGTATGTTATTCTAGACTCCTGCCACTAAATAGGGGCTTCAAAAGAAAAAATCAAGAGGCCTGCAGCTTCTCTATGGCGTCTACTAAGATGTTTATTGCATCTTTTTCTAACAAGTCTAAAAAGCCGCTAAATTTATCCCAGTTGGTAAAGCGAGAAAAGAAAAATAGAATCAGCCAGTGGCACCTTTCAACGCATCCTTACAGGCACAGCGGCGCTCCTTCGGAATGTACTCTATGGACTTCATGAGGAGGTACTTTATCTCCTCGCTCTTTTTGGCCATCAGCTCGACGACCTCTGTGTGGGTAAGCTTCTCCTGGCTTATTCCCGCCGCAAAGTTGGTGACTATCGCCACGCTGGAGTAGCACATCTCAAGCTCCCTGGCCAGGGCCGCCTCGGGGCACTGGGTCATGCCAACGACGTCCGCACCGAGTATCTTGAGCGCCCTTATCTCGGCCCTGGTCTCGAACCTTGGGCCCTCCATACAGGCGTAGGTTCCCGCCGGATGGTA
>DRGF01000111.1 GCA_011050175.1 Thermococcus sp.
GTCCCGTTGTTACTGCCCATCATTTCAAGAGCCACGAGTGCCTGTCCCGTGCCAAAGCTCAGCGGCTCGTGGAGAACTAGAGCATAGGTCAGCATGGCCCTCTCCAATTCGTTAAGTTCGTTGGAGGACAGGAGCTCCTTGCACCTCTCCAAATCTTCGGTTACGTTTCCGTAACCGATGGCTTTAAACGCTATTAGCCTCAGGGCGAGGTCGTCGGGCCCCAAATCCTTAGCCTTCTCCAGGTATTCCGCTCCCGCTTTGACCGCGATGCTGTTCTCGGGTGTTAACCCAATGCTCCCGAGTGCCCAGAGGGAGAGCGCGGTGGGGTAGAACTCAGTGGGGGAATCCGCCAGGTACCCCCAGCCCTCCCCATTGAAGGCTGAAAGAAGGTACGTTCTCCCCTTTCTGAGCGCCCTTTCAATATCGTTCTTATCGATCTCGACGGTATAGTCGTCCACAATCTCCCTAACGGCCTCAAGGGCAATCAGAACAGTTGCGGTATCGTGAGGGGTGCTCACTTCATTTATGTAGTGCCCCCAGCCCCCGTCAGGGTTCTGGGCTTTGAGAAGGTATTCCGTGACGTTCGCTACTGCAAAAAGTGCGTCTGTGCTGTCCTGAGCTTTCCCAACTGTGGAGGCTAAGGCGGTTAAAAGCAGGGCCTTTTTTGGAATCTCGTTTGTGTCGATTGCGGTATATGTGATGAATCCAAGGGACTCATCTATTACACTTGCTGCACTGGCGTAAGGAAGTACGAGGAGCATGAACAGAATTACAACAGTGAAAATCTTTCTCATTGTACGTGCACCTCCGACTATCCTATAAGGAATGAAAATAAATAAACTTTTTCAAAAAATAGGGAAGGCTCAGTGCTTTATGAAGCGTTCCGTTTTGTCGACGTCATCGCGCATTATGAGAACGACCCTGCTCGGCTCGTACTCGTCCTCTATGTGGTAGCCGGGCAGGTGCTTGACGAGCTCCTCGGCGAAGGCCCTAATCTCCTCGTGGCGCGGCATGTTGTTGATTGTGAGCCTGTTGCGCGAGAAGCCCACGAACATGTAGGCCTTTGCCTCAACGAACATCGGGTTGGCCAGCTTTATCAGCTCGGCGTATCCTTTGGGGTTGTGCATGTTCTCGTCCTTGACGAGTGTGAGCCTTATGACGGTTCTGGTTTGGGCGTCTTTCATGAGTCTGAGCGTTTCCTTTATCCTGTCCCAGCCGTCAGGAATCATCGGGACGTTAACGCGGTTGTAGGTCTCGAGGTCTGGAGCTGTGAGCGAGACGTAGAGCTGGGTCGGGAGCTTGTCCTCCCTTATCATCTCCTCGAGCCTCTCGGGGACGGTGCCGTTGGTGACTATGAATGTCGTGAAACCGCGCTTGTGGAACTCCTCAACGAGGTCGCCCATGTACGGGTAGAGCATCGGCTCACCCGATAGGCTGATCGCCGCGTGCTTCGGGTTCCACGCTTCCTCGAACTTCTTCATGTTGATTCCGGGCATTCCCTTGTAGCCGACGATGAGCTTGCGCTGGGCCTTTATGCTCTCCTCGACTATGAACGCGGGGTCGTCCCACGGCTCAGGAAGCTCGGTGCCGAGGAAGCCCTCCATCGGGCGCCAGCAGAATATGCAGTTGTGGGTGCACCACGCTGTAACCGGCGTCATCTGCAGGCAGCGGTGGGAGTGTATGTTGTAGAACTTCTGCTTGTAGCAGAAGCGGTCGCGCTTTATGCTCTCCTTTAGCCAGTGGCAGAGCTTGACCCCGCTGTGTCTCCCCACAAGCGCGTAGTGCTGCTTCTTGAATAGCTCTGCAACCTCCTCGGGCATATTCGGGTTGGACTTGAACGTTAACGCCATTAGCCTCACCTAATTCCTCTCTCTGGGCTGGCTTTGAACGAGCCTCTTAAAAAGGTGATGGGTCGGGTGTGTGTATACACCCTTTTGCTGGGATATTTTATTGTCGAAAAATACTTCGGCAATATCCGAAAACTTTAAAAGCTGCCCGTTGACTCTACCTCCATGTTCGGAAACATAAAACCGCGTCCGGAGATTAAGGCAAGGGAAATTGAAATAAACTTTTTCGAGGAAGACGTCGAGCCCGTTGAGAGGCCGAGTGTGAAGCTCCTCTTTGATATCAAACGCCACCGCCTTGCGTAGTGGCGTTTATCAGCACTATGTCTTCAAAAAAGACGTGCACCTTAGCCGCTACTTTTCCCTTTAACCCGACCTCTTCCAGCTTTTCCAGCGTTTCTTCCACCCCGGTTATGGAGCTCTGGACTATCTGGACTGTCCCGCCGGGCTTAAGGTACTCGGGAACCTCCCGGATGAATCTATCGAGAACCTCTCTGCCTCCCTCACCGCCGACCAGTGCCAGGTCTATCGGCTCTTCCGGCTCGCCGGGCAGGTAGGGGGCGTTGAAGGTTATCACGTCGAACTTTCCCTCAACCCTCTCAAAGAGGTCGCTCACGCGAAACTCGACGTTTTTGATGCCGTTCAAAAGGGCGTTCTCCCCCGCCAGCTCGACCGCGAGCGGATTGATATCCACTCCCAGAACAAAGCTGGCTTTTCTCGCCATCAGGAGTGCTATAAGCCCAGTTCCAGTGCCAACGTCGAGGGCGGTATCTCCTTTCCTAACCGCGAGGTTCTCCGCCAGAAGGAACGTGTCCTCGGCAGGCTCGTAGACCTGGGGGTGGAGCTTGAGCTCGATGCCGTAGTATGTTGGCATGGTACATCTACCGCAACGTCCTTTTGAGGTTAACCTTAAGGGATGTAGAAAAGCCTGAGAAAGGAGAGGAATCACTTCCTCTTCCACTCGGTGTAGCCGCAGCGGCCGCAGCTCCAGCGGTCCTTGTGCTCGGCCATGAAGACGCCCGGACCGCAGCGCGGGCAGAACTTGCCCTTCCTCTTGACCTTTCCGTCCTTAACCTCGTAGAGCTTCCACTTCTGGCTGGTCTTCTTCTTGGCCATCTAAACCACCTCACTCCTCCTCCTTCTGGATGAGGCCGTCCCTGATAAGGATGTATTCCGGCTCGATGTAGAGCATCCTCTCCCTGCTCTCGTAGGCCTTGGCGTAGCCCTTGGAAACGCGGCTACCGAAGTAGCTCCTTATGTACTGGAGAACCACGGTCTCCGGGTTGAGGTCAAGCATGGCAACGAGCTTGCCCTTAACGTCGGCCCTGCTCGGGGTGGCCTCTCCCTCGTGGATGACATCGAAGTATATCTCCTTCCTTCCGAGGAGCTTGTTCTCCCTTATCTCGGTAACCTTAATCTCCATCGTGAATCACCTCCATCTTCGACATGAGCTTTCCACACTTGAGCTTGCATTCGGGTGTTACCTTTATAAGCACTACTCCCTCGTCCGGCTGGCCGTAGAGCACGAGGCTCCCGTAGGGGGCATATAGCACGGCTGGAATCGCCGCTAAATCTTCCTCTCCGTTTACCTTTATGTAAACACGCCTGCCCCTTTCGGCCAGTCCAAAGCCCTTTCTGATTGCGTTTAATAAAGCTTTCGTTATGGTTCCGGGGGGGTTTTGGACGGTCATCACGACCGAACCCGTCTCAATATCGGGGTCATAGTCGTGTCTTTTGGTCTTGTGGTCGTATATCGCCACGCTCGGCCGTATCCCCAGCTTGAGGACGTTTTCCGTGACGACGTCGCCTACCGTAACGACGTGTCTGACCCTCTCAAGCTCTCCCCTAATCTTGAGGTAGGGCTCGGGAA
>DRGF01000030.1 GCA_011050175.1 Thermococcus sp.
GGCCATTCTTTCCGTTACATCTTTGAGCCGTGAATAGTCCTGAATGGAGCTACTGACAAAAGGGAACGGCAGTACGTAAGTCACCAGGAGTGCTATTGCCAGGAGGGCTAGGAACCTTCTATCCCTGAGTGTTGAAGACACATCTAGGTGGATGGGTTCCATTGTTGCACCTGTGGATAGTATGACATTGAACCTTTTAAGCTTCCCCTTCTCTCAACCAACAAAGCTTTTAAGCACTCACTAATCAACCAACGACATAACCGGTGGAGGTTTTGCCATGGCAAAGTTCATATTCGTAACCGGTGGTGTTGTTAGCGGTCTCGGGAAGGGTATAACCAGCGCTTCCCTCGGAATGCTCATGAAGGCGCGCGGCTTCAGGACGACGAACATCAAGATCGACCCCTACCTCAACTACGACGCCGGGACAATGAACCCCTACCAGCACGGGGAAGTTTTCGTCCTCGACGACGGCGGTGAGGTTGACCTCGACCTCGGCAACTACGAGCGCTTCCTAGACACGAGCCTGAGCTTTGACCACAACATAACCACAGGAAAGGTCTATTCTGCGGTCATCGAGAAGGAGAGAAAGGGCGAGTACCTCGGAGCCACCGTCCAGGTCATACCCCACATTACCAACGAGATAAAGGGACGCATTAGGACCCTAGCGAGGGACTACGATGTCGTTGTCGTGGAGATAGGCGGAACCGTCGGTGACATCGAGAGCATGCCCTTCCTTGAAGCGGCCAGACAGATGCAGCTTGAGGAAGGAAGGGAAAACGTTGCCTTCGTGCATGTGACCTACGTGCCGAAGCTCCGCGTAGTCGGCGAGCAGAAGACCAAGCCGACCCAGCACAGCGTCAAGGAGCTCCGCTCGCTCGGAATCCAGCCCGATGCAATAGTGGCCCGCTCAGAGGAGCCCCTGGAAGAGAGTGCGAGAATGAAGATAAGCCTCTTCACCAACGTCCCCGAGGAGGCTGTAATCAGCGCCTACGATGTTGAGGACACCTACGAGGTACCGCTGATGCTCGAGAAGGAGGGCCTGGCCAGGTACATCACAAAGCGGCTCGGTCTGCCCGAGAGGGAGCCGGACCTCGATGCCTGGCGCGAGATGGTCGAGAAGTACAAGCCCCTCACCGACACGGTTGAGATAGCCGTCGTCGGAAAGTACGTCAAGCTCTCGGACTCCTACCTGAGCATCAAAGAGGCCCTGAAGCACTCCAGCGTTGCCAACGGCGTCAAGGTCAGGATACGCTGGGTAGAGGCAGAGGATCTTGAAAAGCACGGTGTCGAGCTTTTGGAGGGGGTCGATGGAATAATAGTCCCCGGCGGCTTTGGAGCGAGGGGTACAGAGGGCAAGATAATGGCTGTAAGGTACGCGAGGGAGAACGACATTCCCTTCCTCGGAATATGCTTCGGCTTCCAGCTCACCGTTGTTGAGTTCGCCAGGAACGTCCTCGGTCTTGAGGGAGCTCACTCGACGGAGATAGACCCGCAGACTCCCTATCCTGTCGTTGACCTCATGCCGGAGCAGCGCGACCTCGACAGGCTCGGAGGGACGATGCGCCTTGGTGCTTATCCAGTCCACATAAAGCCCAACACCCTCGCGAGGGAGCTCTACGGCAGGGAGATAGTCTACGAGCGCCACAGGCACCGCTGGGAGGTCAACCCGGACTACATAGAGGAGTTCGAGAAGGCGGGACTGGTCTTCAGCGGCATTGCCGGGGACGACGGAAGAAGGATGGAGATACTTGAGCTTCCGGACAGGCACTACTTCATAGCGACCCAGTTCCACCCAGAGTTCAAGTCACGGCCGATGAACCCCGCGCCAGTGTTCCGCGGGCTCGTTAAGGCCGCAAAAGAGAGGAAATACGGGGGTTAAATCTCAATCCCAAGCTCCATGAGCTCTTCGTCAACTTTTTTCAGTTCTTCCATCTTCTGAAGCTCCCTGTAAAAGGCAACTCCACCAGCCCAGAGGAAGAGGTACAGCAGGGCGTCGAAGGGGGCCTCTACGAAGGCTGAAACGTATGGGGCTGTGTTCTCCGGGAGAGTGAGCTGGATTATTGTGGCCGGGATGCCCGCTATGATTGCGATGCCCATGGCCGCGAGGATCAGCAGGGCGCCGAATCCAATGGTTGATGCGATGTTCCGGAAGGCCAGGCTGAAAGCCTCGAATGCGGCCCCTATATTGCCCCTGTCCGCGTAGATTGGGATCACTATGGAGGAGAGCCCCGCGGTGAAGGCCAATACCAGGAACAACAGAACCACACCGAGCAAGATGAGCACGGCTCCGGCCGGGAGGAACATTGCACCCAGCACTATTGGGACGGCTGCGATGCCTATGAACACAAGCATTATGAGGCCGTAGATTAGGTTTATCACCAGCACTCCTGGGAAATGTTTTAGTCCGTCCACGAGCAGTTCACCGAGGCTGTAGGCCTCACCGTTGAGGTACGCGAGAATGCCCTTCGTTATTCCGTACTGAACAATTGAGCTTATGACGACGGCTATTGGGAGGTAAATCACAAGGCCCTTTAGGGCCCCAATAATCGTGTCAATGTCTTCTTCCGTTAGCGGCGTCCCGTACTCCTCGACTATAACGTTGCCCTCCTGGGTGGAGGTCTGATTGTATGTGTAATCAAAGTTGCTTGGCATCAGGTAAACCGCCAGAGGGGTCATGATGAGCGTCATTGCCAGAATGATGAGGTAGAGCCTCTTGTTGGCCAGGACTATCGAAAATGTTTTTACAAACGCGTCTGTGGCTCCCATACCACCACCTGCTAGAGTAATGGGGAAAGGTCTTTTAAATTTTTTGAGTGGGAGCCAGAAAAGCTTATAAACGAACCTCCGAAAGTGGCGATAGGTTGTAAACGGTGAATATCAATCTCATGAGGTGAGAAGAATGGCTATCTGGCAGGGAAGGTCACTCAAGAAGCCTTCAGGTGGAAGGATTATCTTCGCTAGGAAGAAGAGGAAGAGGGAGCTCGGAAGGGAGCCCGCTTTCACTAGGGTTAGCGAGGGCAAGGAGAAGAAGAAGATAATCAGGACCTACGGTGGAAACAGGAAGGTCAGGCTCATCGAGGCCCCCTACGCCAACGTCTTCGACGGCGGCAAGGGTAAGAAGGTCAAGATTCTCAGGGTTCTTGAGAACCCGGCCAACAGGCAGTACGTCAGGAGAGACATCATCACCAAGGGTGCCATCATCGAGACCGAGGCTGGCAAGGCCCTCGTTACCAGCAGGCCGGGCCAGGACGGAGTTGTAAACGCTGTTCTCCTCAAGGAGGAGAACGCCTGAATTCTTTCTTTTCCCTGAATTTTCGGAGTTTTCTGGAAGCCCTTTTATACTTGTAAGTCCTATTGTTATTTGGTGTAACTAATGGAATATTCACGCATTGAAAAAATACTTGCGAGTTTGTTTGTTGTGTTCCTCCTTCTGGCGAGCATAAACTTTCTGAGAGAGCTTGAGAACGTTCCCCAGAGGCCGGACTATCAATATTACCAAGAAAAATACGGGATAAATGTCCTCCTCGAAAACCAGAGCCGCTTAATGGAGCTTGAGAGAGGGCTCTTTGAGGTGTACAAGGAGACTGAAAGCAATTTGACAGAGGCAGAGAGGCTCTACCTCTTCAAACGGGAGGAATACAGGGTCGCACTTGAGAGTGGGAACGCGACTGAGGAGCTAAAGGCAGAATACCTGAGGGCGAA
>DRGF01000214.1 GCA_011050175.1 Thermococcus sp.
GATCGAGGCCAGATAGTTGCCATTTCGACGAAATTTGCTGACCATTATGCCTTAATTTTGTCACTTGTCCAGCCCGAAGGTTTATATTAGGTTTGTACCAGCTTAGGGCGGAGGGAGAGTTATGCGAAAAGTTGAGAGGTTTATGAAGGAGAAAGGCCTTGAAGTCGGAGATCACGTCAGGATAATCGAAAAGGAGAATGGAAACACGAGCGTCTATGAAGGAATCGTCATGAACCCCTACGAGCTGTCCAGCGGCGAAACCCTCACGCTGAAGCTCGACAACGGGTACAACGTCGGAATTCTCGTGGATCAAATCCTGGAGGTTGAGGTGATTAAGAAGGCTGCCCCCAGGGAGGAGCTGAAGTTTGAGGAGATATTCCCAAAGAAGCCCGGCCTTCCAAACGTCGCGATAATCGGAACCGGCGGAACCATAGCGAGCAGGATTGACTACAAGACCGGCGCCGTTCACGCGGCCTTCACCGCCGAGGAGCTCGCCAAGGCAGTTCCGGAGATATTCGACATAGCGAACATAACACCGAAGCTGCTCTTCAACATAATGAGTGAGGACATGCGCCCGGAGTACTGGATTAAAATAGCCCACGAGGTAGCCGGAATGCTGAACAACGGCGAGGATGGAGTTGTCATCGCCCACGGAACGGACACGATGGCCTACACCGCCTCGGCGCTCAGCTTCATGCTCCGCGATCTCGGAAAGCCGGTTATTCTCGTCGGCTCCCAGAGGAGCTCAGACAGGCCGAGCAGCGACGCGGCGATGAACCTCATCTGCTCCGTCAGGATGGCGACCGCCGACTTCGGTGAGGTGGCCATCGTCATGCACGGCGAAACCAGCGATACCTACTGCCTCGCCCACCGCGGAACCAAGGCCAGGAAGATGCACACGAGCAGGAGGGACGCGTTCAGGAGCATAAACGACATTCCCCTCGCAAGGATATGGCCGGAAGGTAAGATCGAGTTCCTCAGGAACGACTACCGCAGGAGAACCGAGAGCGAGGTCTGGGTGGACGACGAGATGGAGGAGAAGGTGGCCATCATCAAGGCCTTCCCGGGAATTCAGCCGGAGATAATCGATTTCTTCGTCGACAGGGGATACAAGGGGCTGGTCATCGAAGGAACGGGTCTCGGCCACGTACCCACCTACGTCATCGATTCGATAAAGCGCGCCACGGAGGAAGGCGTCGCCGTCTGCATGACGAGCCAGTGCCTCTACGGCAGGGTGAACCTCAACGTGTACTCAACCGGAAGGAGGCTCCTAAAGGCCGGCGTGATTCCGTGCGAGGACATGCTCCCAGAGACGGCCTACGTCAAGCTCATGTGGGTTCTCGGCCACACCGACGACCCGAAGGAAGTGCGCGAGATGATGCTGACGAACTACGCCGGAGAGATAACGCCGTACACGAGGTTTGACACGTTCCTGAGGTGATGATGATGGCTGAGAAATTCAACTACGAGGAGCTTGGCCTCAAGGTGGGCCTTGAGATACACAGGCAGCTCGACACCAACAAGCTGTTTTCACCCGTCCCCAGCGAGATGAGCGATGAAGTGGACTTCAAGTTCCAGCGCAGGCTCAGGCCGACGATAAGCGAGCTCGGCGAGATCGACCCCGCCGCCTTTGAGGAGTTCAAGAAGGGAAGGACTTACATCTATGAGGGCAACTACAGGCTGGCAGACCTCGTCTACATGGATGAGGAGCCCCCACACATGCCGGACGAGGAAGCGTTGAAGGTTTCCCTCCAGATAAGCTACCTCCTCAACGCAACCCCCGTTGACGAGGTTCACTTCATGCGCAAGATAGTCATAGACGGCTCCAACGTCTCCGGCTTCCAGAGGACGGCGATAATAGCCATGAACGGAAAGGTGGACACCCCCTGGGGAAGCGTCGGCATTCCGACGATCTGCCTTGAGGAGGACGCGTGCCGCATCGTCGAGAGGGGAGAGAAGGAGGTCATCTACCGCCTCGACCGCTTAGGCATTCCGCTGGTGGAGATAAGCACCACCCCGGATATACACCACCCGGAGCAGGCAAAGGTCGTCGCGAAGTACATCGGCGACGCCTTAAGGGCGACGAGAAAGGTCAAGCGCGGCCTTGGGACCATCAGGCAGGACCTGAACGTCTCGATTAAGGGCGGCGCCCGCGTTGAGATTAAGGGTGTCCAGGAGCTGGACATGATACCGCTCATCATCGAGCGCGAGATAGAGAGGCAGGTGAACCTGCTCAAGATACGGGACGAGCTCAGGAAGAGAGGCTTAAAGCCCGAGGACATCAAAGAGGAATTCTATGACGTCACCGAGATATTCGAGAACACCGGCTCAAAGATAATAGCCGGGACAATAAAGAGGGGCGGAAAGGTTCTCGCCGTCAAACTCCCCAAGTTCCGCGGGCTCATAGGCAGGGAAATCCAGCCAGGAAGGAGGCTCGGCACCGAGATGGCGGATAGGGCCAAGAAGTACGTGAAGGGAATCTTCCACATCGATGAACTACCTAACTATGGAATTACAGAATCAGAGGTTAATGCGGTTATCGAAAAACTTGGTCTCGGCGAGCAGGACGCGTTCGTTCTCGTCGCGGCCGAGGAGGAAACCGCAAAGAACGCCCTCCGCGAAGTGGTCCAGAGGGCAAGGGAGGCCATCGAAGGAGTTCCCGAAGAGACGAGGAGGGCCCTGCCGGACGGCAACACCCAGTACATGCGCCCGCTTCCAGGCAAGGCGAGGATGTACCCTGAGACGGACATACCGCCAATACTCATAACGGCCGAGATGAAGGACGAGATACTGGCGAACCTGCCGGAGCTCCCGCAGGAGAGAGTTGAACGCTACGTCAGGGAGTACAAGATAGACAGGAGCCTCGCCGAAACCCTCGTAAACGATGAGCGCGACGAGCTCTTCGAGGAGCTGATTGAGAAGGGAGTCAAGCCCTCACTGGCAGCATCAGTCCTTGTGGTGGTTCTCAAGGGCCTCAGGAAAGAGGTTCCCATCGAGAACATCACAGACAAGCACATCATGGAGGCCTTTGACCTCTACCTCGCTGGAAAGATAGCCAGGGAAGCCTTTGAAGAGATATTCAAAGAACTCGCACTCCACCCAGAGAAGAGTGCCGCCCAGGTAGCGGAGGAGAAAGGCCTCACCCTCCTCAGCGAAGAGGAAGTTGAGCGCATCATAGACGAGGTCGTCCAGCAGAACATCGAGGTCATAAAAGCCAAGGGAATGGGAGCGATGGGAATGGTCATGGGCAGGGCCATGGCAAAGCTCCGCGGAAGGGCGGATGGAAAGCTCGTCAGCTCTCTCGTGAGGAAGAAAATCGAAGAGGTTGCCACTTAATACCCCTTCTTCTTTTATATCCAAAGAACTTACTCAATTTGAATTTAAGATAGCCAAAGAACACCTCCGTCAAATAAGCATCTGCAGTGTGGACCGAAAGCCCTTTTGCCGTTCGATAGCTATCAAAATGGAGGATAGCCAGCTCTTTGAAGTTTTCTTTGCTGAAAATGAGAATCGCGTTCCCCACAACCTTTGAGGCGAAGGAATTAACCGGATTGTAGCGTACCTTTATGAGTTTTCGAGGGGCCCCTAATTTAACCCTCTGGTAATTTCGGGCTATAATTTCGTCAAAGAGTGTAAAA
>DRGF01000010.1 GCA_011050175.1 Thermococcus sp.
GTCGCGGAGGTCATCACCGCGGGCAGGACTGCGTAGCTCCTAGTCAGCTCGGTAACCATTAGTATCTGGGTTACAGGTGCTTGGGTCATACCGCTGAAGAAGGCCGCCATTCCCGCCAGGGCGTAAACGGCGGGGTTCGAGCCGAGGCCGGGGAAGAGGAGCCCCACGGCCTCCCCGAAGGCCGCCCCGAACATCGTCCCGATGTAGAGGCTGGGGGCGAAGACACCGCCGCTCTGGCCTGAGCCCACCGTCAGCGCCGTGGCCAGCATCTTGACCAGGCCAAGGGTTATTAGCATCCCCACCGCCAGCTCCCCGTAGAAGGCCATCCTCATGCCCTCGTAGCCCACTCCGAATATGCCGTAGGCCGGGAACAGCATCCCAAGAACGCCAACCCCAAAGCCGCCCATCGCAGGTTTTATGATTTCGGGCACTCTTGCCCTCGAGAACCCGTCGGCCACACGGTAGAGGAACTGGGCGTAGAAAGCTGCGAGGAAACCGAGAACCAGACCCAGGAGGAAAAACAGGGGAAGCTCTGGAATCGCGTAGCTTATTCCCTCTGGGATGTCTATCTCCACAGCCTTGTTGAGGACTGCCAGGGTGACTGCGTTTCCGGTGACGGCGGCGATGAATATGGGCACGAGGTTTATCGAGAAGGCCCCCATGTAAACGACTTCCAGGGCGAACATGGCCCCCGCGAGCGGGGTGTTGAAGGTACCGGCTATACCGGCGGCTAGACCGCAGGTGACGAGGAGCTTTCTCATCTCTCTAGACAGATTAAACCAGCGCGCCAGGATTGAGGTTAAGGCTGCGCCGATGAATCCTATCGGCCCCTCGCGTCCAACGCTTCCGCCTGCACCTACGGTTATGGCGGTGGCTATTGTTTTCAGAACCGCGAACTTTCCGGGGATGTTGCCTCCCTTGAATATGACCGCCTCTATGACCTCTGGGACGCCGTTGCCCTTGATTTCGGGGCACTTGATCACGAAGAACGCAACGATGAACGCACCGAGCGTGGGGAGGAGCAGATATCCGAGATTAAAGCCACTTACCTCGTAAGAAACCCTTGGGAGAAGCCACCCAAAGAAAAATCCGTGAACGACGTCTACGAACGTCCTGAAAACTATTGCACCTAGACCACCCACTAGGCCGGCCAGTATGGAGAACGCGATTACAGTGCCCCACTTCCTGAGATACTGGACGTCTTTCGGGGTCATCAAACTGAGTTGGCCATACCAATAAAAAGCTTAAGCTTTTATACCACCTTTCCGAACCTCAGTCGGTGGAACCTATGAAAGTTGAAGGATTTGTTGCTTCCCTGAAAAACGCGGAGACAATAGGTGGGCTCTTTAAGATACTTCAGGAGAAAGGTGCCCCTCTCGTCGAACTCGACGGGCAGAGGTTTCTCATCGTCGTTGAAGGCGACTTTGAGGGTAAGAAGTTCTGGACGGAGATAAACGGCGAGAAGGCCAACCAGGCCCTTGGTGATGCCATGCTTAGCTCCTCAAGCTTCCCGTTCAAGTGTAAGAGACCTTACACCGGCGGTAACGTCATCTTTGTCAACTTTGACGACATCGAGGTCGAGAAGTTCCTCGTTGCTTACCGTGACCCTGACTATGGGGTATTCTACCTCGTCGAGAACGGCGAAGCGAAGGAGATAACGAAGGAAGAGTACGAGGGGCTGAAAGACAAGATGCCCGAGTTCAAGATAAAGTCGATGAGCGAGGAGCAGATGGACATGATGGGGGCCTTTTTCGGTTGAGCCTCGCCTCTTTGTTTTCCATTCCCGTTTTGACATCCTCATTGACGTGGTAGGAATATGAAAAAACGAAAGGGCTCAGAGCAGTTTCTTCCCCACGGCTCCGATGAAATAGAACATCAGCTTCGCCGCTGTGAGGGCGGTCACGTCACCCAGTTCGGTTCCGGCGACCTCCATTATGTCGAAGCCCGCTATTTTCTTGTTCTTCACGAGCCACTCTACGGCCTCGACAACGTCCCAGAAGCCCAAACCGCCGGCTTCAGGCGTTCCGGTTGATGGAACGAGCGAGAGGTCAAAGGCGTCGATATCGATGGACAGGTAAACTGGCTCTGGGAGGGGCTTCACCAGCTCGATAAAGGAGTCAAAGTCGTAGTCCCTCGCGTGGACCCAGGGGATGCCCTTCTCCTCTGCGTACTCGACCTCCTCCTTCGTTCCGCTCCTTATTGCGAACAGGGCCTCCTTGACGCCGAGCTCGCTTATCCGTCTCGCCACGCAGGCGTGGTTGTAGGGGTTGTCCTCGTAGCTGTCCCTCAGGTCGAGATGGGCATCGAAGACGACGTAGCTCGCTGGCTTAAGGGCTTCAACGGCTCCGAGGGTCTGGGAGTGCTCGCCACCGAGGAGTGTCGGTATCGCCTCCGGGTTAACGCGTTTGAGCTCCTCAACGGTCTCCCTGACCCTATCTGCTGTCTTTCTCGGGTCGCCGGCGACGACTGCGACGTCACCTATGTCCGCAATAGGCAGCTCGGCTATGTCCACGTCGTAGTCGAGGATGTAGCTCTCAAGGTTCAGCGTCGCCTGCCTTATTAGCGTTGGCCCGAACCTCGTGCCGGGCTTGTAGCTCGTGGTCCCGTCAAAAGGGACTCCGAGGATGACATATTTTGCCTCTTCTGGCCTGACGAGAGGAAATTCGAGCTTTAGAGTCTCGTAGGTGTACAGGAAGTCCATATCTCCACCTCCGAATAGAGTCAAATAAGCCGTTTAAAAGATTGTGCAGAAACGGAAGGAAAGGCGAGAAGAAAAAATCACTCGCCCTTAAGCTTCATGATCTTAATCCTGCCGAGGGTCTCCCAGTACTCGACGTTGATGCCTTCCTTGAGCTGGTCCTTGACTTCGTCGGCAACGCCGGTCTCTATCGGGACGTCGAAGAGCTCGTAGGTCTCCATGTCCATGATCTGGACGGTGTCCGGGGTCATGGCGATGACCTGGGCGGTCCTCTTGTCGATGATCGGAACCTCAACCTCGGCGCTGGTGGGCTTAACGATGCTCCTGACCTTGCCGTCGAAAATTCCAACGGCCTCGATCCTCGCCTTGGCTGAACCGTGCTTACCCGGTGAGGACACGGTTATGTTGCCTATCCTGCAGGGCTCTCCATCGATGAGGATGTACCTTCCCGGCTTGAGCTTGCTAACCTGAACCTTGGTCTTGTCTCCCATTTTTCAGACCTCCATAAGCGTTCTAAAACCGATTGGGAAGGGCCTTTAAAAAATTTTTGAATAAGGGAAAAGACTTCACCGCCTGCCCTTCAGCAGCATGCGGTTCATGAGTAACGGCACGAGGAGCACGAGGCCGAGCGCCGCGCCCATTTTCACGGGCATCTCCGGGGCGGTGAGCGAGTAGTAGAGGGTTACCGCCCCGCTGACGAGGAGGAGCACCGTTATCAAAACTGCCACCCTACTACGTTCCATTCCGAGAGAAAGCAATGGGTAGCTCTCCACCGCGGCCATGAGCGCGGCCACGGTAAATGGCACGACGACGAACATTGTTTTTACATCGCTCACAGTCATGGCGCCGGCCACTATCATGCCGATGAGGCTCACTATTCCCAGGCTCCTGTTTCTTCCAAGCTGCATGGCCTCTGAGAC
>DRGF01000049.1 GCA_011050175.1 Thermococcus sp.
CTCCCCGACGTCGCCCCGGGTCGCGTAGGTTCCGAGCTCGACGAACTCCTCTATCGTGAAGGCAAACTCCGGGTAGGAGCTCTGGGGCACGTAGGTTATCAGCTTCGCCCTCTCCCTGGGCGGGAGCTCGAGCAGGTTCGTCCCGTTGAGCCTTACATACCCGGTGGGCCTGAGTATCCCCACCATGGACTTGAGGAGCGTCGATTTCCCCGCTCCATTTGGGCCGATTATCGCGAGCAGCTCGCCTTTGTTCGCGCTGAACTCGACGTCCTTCAGAACCGGCCTCTCGCCGTAGGAGAATGAGACGCTGACCTCCAGCCTCGCCGTCATGAGTACAGCTCCCCCCTCTTGTGCTTCATCAGGAGGTAGAGGAAGAAAGGCGCCCCCATCAGGGCGGTGATTATTCCCACCGGAAGCTCGGTCGGCCTCGCCAGGGTTCTCGCGAGGAGGTCTGCGAAGACTAGGAGAACGCCTCCGAATAGCGCCGCCGCCGGGGTGAGCTCCCTGTGGTTTGGGCCGAGAAGGAGGCGTACTATGTGGGGGCTAACGAGGCCGATGAAGCCGATTATACCTGCGGTGGAGACTGCAAAGGCCGTTAAAAGCGCTATAGCACCGATGAACAGCTTTCTGTAGAGATGCACGTCCAGACCGAGCGCTATGCTCTCCTCTCCGAAGAGGATGAGGTTCAGCTCGCGCCACTTCCATACCAGGAAGCCCGTCCCAATGACTGAGACTACAAACATCTCTCCCACGTCGCGCCATCCGGCCCCGTTGAACGTCCCCATCAGCCACATCCAGGTGACGTGGGCCCTTTCTCCCTGGCTTATTATGAGGTACCACGTTATTGCACTCGCCAGGAAGCCGTACGCTATTCCCGCCAGAAGGAGCGTATCAACCGGGACGTGACCGTCAACCCTTGAGACGGAGTAAACTATGAAAACCGAGAGCAGGGCGGATATCAAAGCCAGCAAACCCATGTGCTCCGGCCAGTATATCGCGCCGAGGGCACCCCCTATTCCGGCGCCGGCGCTCACCCCTATTATGTACGGATCCGCCAGCGGGTTTCTGAAGAGGGCCTGGGAGGCGACTCCCGCCGAGGCGAGGGAGAGCCCGACGAGATATGCCAAGAGAACCCTCGGAAGGCGGAGCTTCCAGATGATGGTGAAGTACTCTGGCGCCTCCCCCGTCTCGATAGAGGGGAACAACCGTGTGAGGGCAGATTTTGTCCCGTAGTGTATGCTCTCCGTGACGTCGGAGGGGCTCACTTTTACCGAGCCGGCGTAAACTCCCAGGAAGCAGGCGATGATAGAGAGTGCTATGAGTGCGGGGAGCCACTTCTTCATGGTCATGGATTATTTGTCCACCTGTTTAAAACTTTTGGGTGTTCGCCCGGAAGAAGAGGTTGTAGCTTGCGGGGACACCGATATTCCCTCAACCCTTAAAAACTCTGGCGTATAGGATATCACTATGAGCGTATCCGTCCGCCGGTTTGGGGGGAGGATCCCACTGGCAATGGTGGCCGTAAGGCCTGCGAAGCTCTTTGACCTCCCGGACGTCATGAGGATAGAGCGTCTCTCCTTCAACGAGGAGTACCCCCGGGGCGTTTTCCTCGTGTTCCTAGAGAACAACCCGGACACTTTCCTGGTGGCCGAGTACAACGGGAATGTAGTGGGCTACGTCATGGGATACCTCAGGCCGGACCTTGAAGGCCACATAATGAGTATAGCCGTCGATCCCGCCTATCGGGGCAACGGCATAGGCTCTGTCCTCCTCTCCGAGGTCATCGAAAGGCTCATAAACAAGGGGGCCCGCTACATAGGCCTAGAGGTTCGCGTGAGCAACGAAAATGCCATAAATCTCTACGAGCGCTTTGGCTTTAGAAAGATTAAAAGGATAATAGGCTACTACTCCGACGGCGAGGACGCCTACTACATGCTTTTACCTGCAGACGAGTGGGGTGGGAGGAATTGAAGGAACCGATAATCTTTCAGCTCAGCGGCGACAGGGTCTTCAGCGAGAGGGAGAAGGCGATAAACCAGTTCTACAACAAGCGCTACTTTGGCGAGGTCGTGAACGGGAAGCTCTTCCTATCGCTGATAGAGGCGGCTTACCTGCTGGAGAAGGGCAAGATACGGGTCTTCGACGGTGACAGGGAGCTTTCCTTCCAGGACTTGGTCGAACTCGGGAGGAAAAGGGACGACCAGTTCGACATAAAGCTCCTGGTTTACACAGACCTGCGAGACAGGGGCTACACCGTCAAGTCCGCCCTCAAGTTCGGCTCCCACTTCAGGGTTTACCGGCGGGGAATGGACGAGCACTCCCAGTGGCTGATATGGGTCGTTCCGGAGAACCTCCGCTTTTCCCCGAACGACATCACCGCCCGCGTGAGGGTCGCCCACGGCGTCAGAAAGAACATGGTGATGGCCGTCGTTGACGAGGACAACGACGTGGTGTATTATAAGGTTGAGTGGGTGAAGTTTTAACTTGAGACTTAAATAGCGGTGGAAAGCAGGAAACACAGGATGACGGTTAGAAATGCCACCATAATCGGTCACATGAACACACGAGGTGAGTATTCTAACAAACTCACGTCCTGAATTTCTCTCCGCTGTTTTCCCTACAAGTCCGCAGGGTTCTTCATGAATGAGTCTGTTGCTGTAATGCTTGCTAAAGAGGTCTTCTCATCAAAAATACAAAAGGGAGGACTAAACACTTATTGGGGGTGGCAATAATATGAACAAAACCACTCCAATGCTGAAAGACACCGGATAAGCAATCATGCCGACGTAGGGTCTGAGCCTCTTTCCAAGGAGGTAAAACGATAGTCCCCAAGCACCTACGATAAGAAAACCTTCGATTCCGCGCCTGAAATATAGGGGGAGATAGAGGTAGTCAATCAGCCGGATTATCGTTAGTATCCACCCGGTATATAGGAGGGGAAACAGGGAAAGTACTGGGTCTATCTCGTGTTTGTTCAGCTTGAAAATACGGAGAGCCAGCTTAATCCCCAGTACCCAGAGGAGAACCCTAAAAATCGCGCTTACTATTAGAATTATAGGCATCTCATAGAATCCTGCGAGCTCAAGGGCAAGCACATGGGGGGTATAGAGGGAAACGGCGATGGTAACTGTCCTGGAGAAGGAGAGGGGGGAATAAAACGCCAAAAATGCATACACCAAGAGCAGTACAACAAACCCCACGATATTTTTTGAGTACCCATTTTTACCAACAATCAACGCGAGTGAGATTGACAGGGGGACTAATATCCCCAGTGAGAGCGTAAAAACGCTGTATACAGTTGCAAAATTAGTTTCTCTTTCTCGTTTAACCTGTTCATGGAGGTATTCCTTAAAAGCTTCCATACCTCTGTGGGCTAGTAGAATTCCCATCACTAAGATTGTTGGGAACAGAATATGCCGGGAAATCCCCGATTTAATCAGGTATGGTGTAATGAAAATAAGTAAAAGAAGCATTTGGAATAGAATAGAGGCCTTCAATGCTCTTATTTTCACAACTCACACCTCAGTGATTTTTATGTAATCATAACTGACCCCTGAAGC
>DRGF01000163.1 GCA_011050175.1 Thermococcus sp.
CCGTATGAGGAGGCCAAGCTCTCCGCACTCCTCGCGAGCAAAGGGGTCGGCTACGAGGTTCTCGCCTTTGAGGACGAGGTTATAATCAAAGTCACCCGGGGAAGGAGCCACGGAAAGGGCGGCTGGAGCCAGGATCGCTACAGGAAGCGCGTCCACAACCTCGTCAGGGACAAGGTGAGGGAGATAGAGGACAGGCTGAGGAGGGCGGATATACCCTTTGACCTCGAAACCGAGGAGCGCGACTACGGCCTGGCCAGGGGGGAGTTCAGGGTTTATGCCAGCAGGGAGGAGCTGGCCGGTTTAATAAGGCCCATGCGCGGCGGCGACGTCGAGGTGAGGATTAACCCCGTCGAGAGGGCCGAGCTTGGCTTCGCGCCCCTGAAGGGTGAGGAGGCGATACACGAGAGGAGGAGCATTATAGTCGGCATAGACCCGGGAATAACCGTTGGAATAGCCGCCATCGACTTGAACGGGAACATAGTGGCCCTCCACAGCGAGAGGAACATGCCCGTCGGCGAGGTCTTTCGCTTTATAAGCGACGTCGGCCACCCCGTAATAGTGGCGACCGATGTGAGTCCCGCCCCCGGCTTCGTCGAGAAGATAGCCCGCTCATTTAAGGCCCAGCTCTTCGCCCCGAGGGAGAGCCTCCGCGTTCAGGACAAGAACGAACTGCTGAGGGAGCTCGGGATAACCGTTGACGACGACCACCAGCGCGACGCTTTGGCCGCCGCATACAAGGCCTACCTCCGGCTTAAGCCGAAGCTGGAGCACGTGGACGCCAGGCTGCGCGAGGCGGGCCTGATAAAGAAATCCGATGAAGTTAAGGCCCTGGTGATTCAGGGCTACAACCTTGGGGAGGCCATGCAGAAGGTGACGCTCCGTGAGAGGCCGAAAGAGGAAGAGGAGAGACCCGAAGAAAAGCCGGGCGTTGACGTCGAACCCTATCTGAGGAGAATCCGTGAGCTTGAGCGGAGGATTGAGTTTCTGGAGAGAGAAAACGAGGAGCTGAAGGGGATCATCCGCGAGCAGAGGAAGACCATAGGGAGGCTCGAGAGGAAGCTCGTCGATTACGATGAGGAGATCAGGCGGAAGGTCCTCCGCGAGAGGGAGCTGGAGGCGAAGGTGAAGCGCATAGAACTCCTTGAGAAGCAGCTCCGTGAGGCCAAGGCCGTCATAGAGCGGCTGAGCAGGGACCTGGTGCAGGTAAAGCGCATGAACGTGGTGGAGGTGCGTGGCAGTGCGGTTCCCCTCAAGGTCATGGAGGTTCTGAGCTGGCGCGAGCTCGAAAGGCTGGAGCGTGAGATAGGCGTAAAGCGGGGAGATGTCCTCTTCGTTGTGAACCCGGCCGGGGCGGGGAAAGCCATAGCGGAGGAGCTGGTGGAGAAGGGAATTCGGGCTTTGATAACGGAAAATCCACTGCCCGAACCCGTTAGGGAAGTACTCAGAGAGGCCCACGTGCCCTTCTTCACGAGCGGAGAGCTTGACGTCAAGCGCGTTGATGAATTCGCCGTCGTCGAGAGGGAGACGCTTGAGAAGGCCATTGAGGAACTGCTCGCCAGATGGGAAGAAGAGGACAAGGAACGGGAGGCTGAACGGCTTCTTCGCCTGGTTGAGGAGTACCGTTTGGAGCGGAAAAAGGAGCTTAAGAGAAAGGCAGAGGAAGAGCTTGAGTCGGAGAGACGGAATAAAAGGTAAGGGCTTTAAGCCCCAGCGCCATATATGTTTTTGGTGGTGAAAATCGAGCGAGAACGGTTGGTCATTATCTCTTCGCTCTTTCTGGTCTTTCTGGGCTTTTTAACCGCCCTCCTTAACGGGAGGAACGACCACCTTTACAGAACCCTCGTTGCTATGGTCGGCCTCTCGATTCCGCTGGTTCTTCCGGGAAAGCTCCCAGACCCGCCCGTGAAGCTCAGACCCTTCTTGGCGCCGGTATACAATGAAAAGACGATGGCAATTCTTTCCATCTTTGTAGCGATTCACGTTTCACTCGTGAACGTCCCGTTCACGGGCCACGACCTCTTTCACAAGGACTGGAGAAACGCGGACATGATAAGCCACTTCCTCGGTGGGCTGACAGTGTGGATTATTGTGGCCGAGATTCTCTCGGCCCTGGAATCCCTCGGAGTCCAACTCACGAAGAGGCAGGTTGTCGTTTACTCTTTCGTGATCTTTTACGCGCTCTCCCTCGGCTGGGAGGTGGCAGAAAAGCTGAGCGAAAGCTGGATAGGGTTCATAACAGAGAGCACCGGGAACAAGCTGAGGGACTTGGTTATGAACACCCTCGGGGCACTTCTCGGACTGTGGATGGTGGAAAAGAAGGGTTATCCCTTCCGGCTGGAGGAGTGACTAAAACGAAAGGGTAATCACTCAATTCCCTCAAGCACGCTCTTAAGGGCTTTTAGGTACTTCGCAGTTTCGTCTGCACCTTTTTCCGTTATCTTGACCGCCGTCCTCGGTCTGTCCGCAAAGACCTTGTAGAGCTCAACGTAGCCCTCCCTTTCGAGGGCCTTGAGGTGTGAGTCGAGGTTTCCGGGCGTTATCTCAAGCACCTCGAGGAGCTCCTTGAAGAGAGCCTTCTCCCTAGGCAGGAGGTAGAGCATGACGCCCAGCCGGATTGGGTTGCCAAGGACGTGGTTTTTCGTCAGTTCCCTCAGGGACTCCATTCTATCACCGCTCGATGGCTTTAAAGGCTGAGTAGAGGTACCAGAGGATCGTTGAGGCGAAGCTCAGGGCAACTACAAAGCCCGCCCAGACAATAGCGCCGGATTCCATGTTCCATACCACCGGTATTCCAGCGGCAGGTATCAGGAATGAGGGGGTTATTTCCCGCTCTGCCCCACCATATCTCGCGAATACCAGCCACATACCGAAAACCGCTAGGGCTATAAAGCTCAGAAAGCCCACTGCGAGGGCGGCATCTTTACTTATACCGATCCCCAGTCGTGGGATTATGCCCCACCCGATGATTATTCCGACCGCCCAGGGCGCCATGACAAGGATCCTGTCGGTTTTTGAGGTCTTAATTTCCCTGCCAGCGGCTTTGCCCAGTCTCTTGAACCTCTCCCAGGCCCTCCCGGTGAAGCTGGTCGCGGCTATAAAGGCGAGCGGCCAGTAGAGGAGGTTGAACTGCCAGGGGAAGTCGAAGACGCCCAGGATGACGTAGTAGAGGAGCATTGTCACGAGCCATACTCCAAAGTTCATGGCCCCGTACATCTTTCCCGCGGCTATCAGCTTTCCTTCGACCCGCTCCAGAACTTCCTTCAGCTCTCTGACCTCTTTCATCTGCACCACCGATTGTTAATGGGGCGTTTTCCTATTTATAACGTGGGCTTTTTCTGAATTTCAGAACACGTCCTATAGCCGAATATGGCATTCTTTGAGCGCTAGCTTTAAGTATTTTTGATGGATATTTTTAACGTAAAATTTGTAAACTCTGAAATCTTTGAGGGTGATCTTTATGGAGATACTTAATACAGGCATTCCCTTGCTTGACGATGCCCTTGGGGGAGGGCTACTTGAGGATAGCAACCTTTTGATAATCTACGACACTTACTCGTA
>DRGF01000092.1 GCA_011050175.1 Thermococcus sp.
ATAGAGGCCAGCTTCCTGAAGGAAAACGTCGGGGGCCTTTTTGGCTCGTTCTCGGGGGTCCGCGATGAAAGGATAAAACAGGAAATAGCGGCGGCTGTTCAGAGGGTTATAAAGGATGTATCCAAGGAGTACGGAATCCCCATCACAGTGCGGAGGTTAAACGTAATCCTCCGCTAACCCCCATTAATTCCTTTTTATTGCGTTCGCAAATCAGCACTCAAGATCTTCATCATCCTGACGTCAGTTCTGCCGAGGTCATCATCAATCTCCCATTGTTCCACGGGTATTTAACTCTGTTCTTGCCGTGTTCTACATGGGGCGTTACGCCAGTTCTTAGATATGTTCGTATGAATTATTCGTCCCATATCGAAACGCTAAGTTTTTAAGCTGAAAGATATTCGATGCACACATGAACACGCTAATCCTCGGGGTTCTGGCTGCGATTGTATCCGCACTCTCATGGGCGTCCTCGACGATACTGATAAAGGTGGGTATGAAAAACAAAAGCCCAGTGGCGGCAAACATCTTCCGCCTCTATGCGGTTTCTGTAATGTTTGCGGTTATCTTTCTCATCAGTGGAACATTTTCTAAGGTGTTCGCCCTTCCACCTGAGCTCCTGCTGGCGACATTCGTCTCGGCACAGTTTGGATTCGTCATAGGTGACTACTTCTACTTCAACGCCCTCAAACTAATGGGCGTTTCAAGGACGGTGCCCATAACGTCCACATATCCCCTTTGGGTGATACTCTGGGCCGCCCCCTTCCTTGGAAGAGATATAAGCCCGCAGGTCATCATCGGCGCGATACTCGTTGTTGCGGCAATAATCATCGTCAGGAGGGCCGAGGAAAAAGAGCATACAAATCCCAGGGGATTCGTCTTCGCCCTCCTCGCGCCCGTTTCATGGAGCTTTGCAATACTCATCACGGACTGGCTTACCCAGAGCATAGAGGTGCTAACACTGGCGGGAACAAGGATGATGCTGGCCGCCCTGGGTGTTTCGGTGTTCCTCCCGAGATACGGAAAGGAGCTCAAACGGATTACCAAAAGGGAAGCCATAATACTCTCCGGAGCGGCCGTGACTGGCCTCTTAATAGGCCAGTATACATTCGTTTACTCCGTCAACGCAGTTGGCTCCGAGATAGCGGCACCGGTATCGGCCATAAACCCGATAATGGCCTCCGCCATGGCAATTTTACTCCTGAAGGAGCCTCCCAACAGGAGGATACTGGAGGGCCTCATCCTGGCGGTGCTTGGAGTCATACTCATATCCACCGCCTGAACCGCCAAGGTTTTAAGTCCCGAGGCGTAGGTAATCTTGCCGACAGTGAGGGGACAATCGTCTCCTCATGGGCTCGGACGAACCCGCCTCCGCGAGGTAATCGGGTTCCGTGAGCGGAGTGTGCTCACGCCGAGCCTACAGGGCCGGGAGCATCCACCCGCGCGAGCGAATGAACGCGGGCCTCTGTACCCGGCCCACAATTCGATACCCTTCTGAGGAAGGCTTATAACCGGGAGGACTGGAGTTAGTTTCTGAGAAGCCGACATGATCGGTGGTTGTTTATGGTGATAATTCCCCGACCGATAGAACCACAGGAGATAAGGCGAATTCGCAAGGAGCTTGGGATAACCCAGGAGGAGCTTGCGGAGAAAGCAGGGGTCACGCAGGCTTACATCGCCAAGCTGGAAGCCGGCAAGGTGGACCCACGACTCTCAACATTCAACCGAATCCTCCAGGCCCTGCTGGAATGTAAGAGGGCACAGCTGAAAGCGAAGGACGTCATGTCGTCCCCGGTTCTCTCTGTCAAGCCCTACGAGAAAGTCGAGAACGTAATCAAGCTTATGAATGAGCACAACATCTCCCAAATCCCCGTCATAGCGGGCAACAAGGTCGTTGGCTCAGTCACGGAGAAAACCCTTGTCCGACAGAGCCTTGAGTACGAGGACATCTACGACCGTAAGGTTATGGAGGTCATGGAGGAGCCGTTTCCGATAGTAAACGAGGACGAGGACCTGGAGGTCGTCAGGTACCTCCTGGAAGAGCACCCCGCCGTTCTCGTCCATAACAGGGAAGGCAAGATAACGGGCATCATCACGAGGGTAGATATATTCCGAATAGGAAAAGGGCGCGACTGAGTTTTCAGGCCGACGGCTCTGCTCTTCTTATTCTTCCAACACCCGACCCTGGCAAAAATATCCAACAAGTTTATATACCCCTTCTCCAACCACCAATGGACAAATAATCCAGGTGGGTGAAATGAAAAAGAGGGCGATTTTGCTCATGGCCCTGCTCATAGGGGCGGTCGTGGTGTCAGGCTGTGTAGGTTCAAGTGGGCCAACAAGCACTTCAAGCGAAACCTCAAGCCAGACTCTCAGCCCAAGCGAAACAACTACCGCAACGGAGGAGCGCCACTACCCAATTACCATCACGGACTTCGCCGGCAGGCAGGTCACCATTGAAAAGGAGCCCGAACGGATAGTGAGCCTTGCTCCGAGCATTACTGAAAGCCTGTTCTACATCGGAGCGGGGGACAAGCTCGTCGGTGTCACCCAGTGGGCGGATTTCCCGCCAGAGGTTGAGAACATAACAAGGGTCGGCGGCTATGGAAAGTACGCCAACCTTGAGGTGATAGCCTCCCTGCAGCCGGATTTGATTCTGGTGGACGGATTCTCTATGAATGTGCTGGAGAGCCTGGAGAAGATAGCCCCCGTCGTTGTGGTTGACCCCAAGAACCTTACCTCAATCTACGACGCCCTTGAACTCCTCGGAAAGATAACCAACCGGGAAGAAGGCGCAGAGGCTGTAATAGCCGAGATGAAGGACAAGGTCTCCTACGTAACCTCCGCCGTGGAGGGTCGGCCAAGGCCGAGGACGCTCTTCATCCTCAGCTACTACAACGGATACTGGACCGCGGGGGCGGGAACCTTTGTCAGCGACCTCATAGCCCTTGCCGGCGGTGAAAACCTCTTCAACGACTTCACTGGCTGGGGGGCCGCGAGCGAGGAGCAGATAATCGCTAGGAACCCGGAGGTTATAATACTCTCGCCGAACGCAGGGATAAGCCCAGAGGATCTCTGCTCGGGATCGCTCTCCGAGGTGGATGCCGTCAAGAACGGGCGCGTTTATGTCCTCAGCGACGAGAACCTGGTTTCCAGGCCCGGGCCGAGAATAGTGTACGGCCTCGAGGAAATAGCGAAGTACCTGCACCCGGACGTCTTCAACTACCGGCTAGAACCACTCGCCTGCAACGCTACGACCTCCGCCGAGGACTGAGCCTTTCATTTTCACTTTTTGAGCAAGGGTTAAAAAGCCCGTCTCCAACTTTTCTCGGTGGGAGCATGGACAGAAAGACGCTCTACAGGGTTCTGCTGGTCATCGTGCTCGTCCTGACCGTTGTCTACACCATGGGGATAATCGGCATCATACCTTTCCAGTGGAGCTACTACATCACCATTTTCATGATAGTCCTGTTCTTTTACCTGAAGCTGGATAAGATGTCGGAAGGAGAGGCCTAACAGAACTCAAAGTATTGCCAG
>DRGF01000040.1 GCA_011050175.1 Thermococcus sp.
AAAGTGTAAACTGGAGTCTTGTTCTCTGGGATCCAGGTAAAGACCTTGAGGTTCTCTTTCATAGCCTCTTCTATTGGCATGCCATAGTTCTTCGCAGCCCTTATTATCTGGTCCATTGGCTCCTCAAAGGAAATGTAAGCGACTTTTCTTCCCTGTAACGCGTTGGCCACAACAAAATGCAGGGCGAAGGTGCTTTTTCCAGTTCCAGTCATGCCGACAAGTAAAACGCTCGACCCTTTGTAGACTCCTCCTTCGAGCATTTCGTCGAGTCTGTCTATGCCTGTTGTGATCCTTTCTACAGTATAATCTATTTCTTCTCTCTCAAGCTCAGGAATCGCCAGAAATTCAATCCCCTTCTGGGTTATCACGTACTCGTACTGGGACTTTTCAACGCTTCTCCTTCTCATCTTCGGGATTTCCATTACCCTTCTCGTGACCTCCCCGAAGGATTCATACCTCAGTATGACAACGCCATCGACCACGAACTCTTCAATGCCATAACCTATTTTTTCAGACCCTACCGGTTTTTCGGCAATTAAGAGGGCGGTTGAGTTGTAAGCCTTTATGAACCTCCCCAACAGGGTGTGGAGGAGTACTCTTGTCTTTTCAGCGCCTAGCACCTGGGCAAAGACGCTTATGGAGTCGATAACGATCCTTTTTGGCTGGAACTTTGCGAGTTCCTCTATCAAAATTCCTATTTCTTTATCTATGGTGTCCCTACCAACCGTAACGAAGTCTATAAACTTAAAGAGGCCTTCGTTTTCGAGCTCCCCGAAGTCCATCCCCAGCTGCCTCATTGACTCGTAGAACTCGCTCTTAGTTTCCGCAAGCGAGACATAGACGCCTTTTTCTCCGAACTTCTTGGCCCCGTTGTATAGGAACGTGGATGAAAATATAGTCTTCCCTGCTCCTGGCTCTCCAGCTACCAGAATTAGGGAACCCTCGGGAAATCCATCTTTAAGAATGAAATTGTCAAAGTATTCAATCCCTGTTCTGCTCATTGTCACACCTCCAAAGCCAAATATGTGTTTTTGAAATATTTAAATATTTCTTTTGAAGAGCATTTCTTTTGAGATATCCGCTCAGAAATACGCTTTTCATTGGCTCTGTCCCCTTGATGTACTTATTTGGCATAGTAAATTTTTCAAAATTTTAACTGTTTCTAAAAGTTATATTTTTACTTTAATACGTTGTACTAGTTTTCGTGAATTAATTGGGAAAATAAATTTGTTTAAAAATGGTTCTATTAAAACTTTTTAATTCCAACTAATTTTGACTATTTTTTAACGTAAGAACTCACTCAAAAATTTGAGAGACAAACTCCGCACAAAAATTAGGCTCCCCTAAAAAATGAAACGCCCGTAAAAGCCTTTGATAGTGCAATATTCTGATAAACAGAAGCCTTTCACAAATAAAACGCCTACGGGCCGTCTTTGTCAGTGTCCTTTAGGGCTTCATTTCCCTGGGGAAGGATTATCAGCTCCCTGCCCTCCACCAGCATCTGGGCGACTTTTTTTCGGGCAGAGCTCAGCGCCCTCCACACGGTGCCGCGGGAGACTCCCATTCTCTTTCCGGCTTCTTCCTGGGTAAGCCCCTCGTAATCCACCAGTCTAATGGCCTCAAATTCTTCATAGGTCATGAAAATCGGGGGTTTGGGCTGTCCCATCGGGGGCAGCGCTGGATAGAAATGTCTAGCCTCAGGAACAAATCCTATCATTCTCAGTTTCCTTTTCCTTCCCCTTCCGCGGCCCCAACCACGAGCACCCATCGGCATGGCTATCAGAGGCCTTTGGGCCCTGGGGTTTATAGGCTTTTCCTGCCCAGTAAGGGTTATAACTCCCCCCGCGAACCTCCGGGGTGGTGGGATACATGGAATTTCACGTGGCCGAAAGGAAGATAGGATGGCACAAGGACTTCGACAGCTCACACTTCCTCGCACTCCCGTATGAGAGCAAGTGCCTCAGGATACACGGGCATACGTACAAAGTGGACGTTGAGATATGGGGCGAACTCAACGAGAACGGCATGATATTCGACTTCAACCACCTCAGCAGGCTCATCAAACTCCTCGACCACAGGATCATCGTGAGCGAGAGCTGGGTTGTGGAGAGGAGGGAAGATGGCATTGTCATTGAAAAGAACGGAAAACGCCTGGAGCTGCCACAGGACGAGGCGGTAATTCTCGACAAGCCGAACGTTACCGCGGAGTACATAGCGGAGTGGTTCGCGGAAAGGATAGCGGAGAAAGCGGGGGACAACGTAAAGAAGATCCGCGTGAAAATATGGGAAGACCCGCGGAGCTACGCGGAGGTAACCTTGGAACGCTGATCGTTCTAAATTGGAAAACGCCTAACAGCGCTTTTCCCTTTTTTCGGGTAGCTCTTCATCGATTCCACAGTTCTGATAAACTTTTGCAAGTATCTCTCCAGCCCTCTTTCTGAGCTCGCTGAAATACTCTTCCCCAAGGGTTTCCTCCGCTTCTATCGTTAGCAGGTAGGCGGTTTTCATGTATGCCGGGCCCAGCCTGCAGTCGGAATTTTCTGCAATCTTCCCCGCTATGTCAACGAGGTAGCCGACGAAAGAATGCAGGAGCAGCCTGTAATCGTTATCGAAACCGTTTTCATTGAGCCAGCCTTTGAGTGTCAGGAAGACCTTGAACGCCGGCACCTCAACGCTTTCATCCCCGTAGCGGCGGTACCTGATGAGAAGGTACTGGAATACTGACACGAGGAAATTTCTAACGTCTCTCTTTGTCCCGCCGTTTTCCTCGACGAACTCCTCGAATTCCATTAACCCCGTTTTCCCACTCTTGAGAAAGGCCAATAGCGCCGGTGCGTATGGTGTTGAGTACTGGGAGAAGTCAACCTCATTGAATTCCAGAATCTCCGGGAAAATGCTCATTATTGCCCTTTTTGTGTCCATCCCTTTCACCCAAACCGTTAAATCCAGGGAGGCTTATTAGCTTTGAGGTGAGTGCCGTGAAGTTCTCCAGGGGCAGGAATTTCCTGTTCAGGGTTCCCGAGGGGGAGGAGCTCCTGAAGTTCATAAACGAATTTGCAAAGAAGAACAACATCCTGATTGGAACGGTCAGCGCTATCGGAAGCGTGAGGAACCCGAAGGTGGGCTACTTCGACGAGGATGCCGGTGAGTACAAGGTCATCGAGCTGACGGGCACCTACGAGCTGGTGTCCCTCGCGGGCAACATAAGCCTCAAGGACGGCGAACCCTTTGCACACATCCACGTCGCACTGGGAGACGCCGATGGCATGCTCTACGGCGGACATCTCGTCGAGGGGGAAGTCTTTGTTGCCGAGGTTTACATCCAGGAGCTTCTGGGTGAGCCGCTTGAGAGGAAGCCCCAGGAAAGCGGGCTGGCACTGTGGGACGAGGAGTCTTAATTTTTCCTCCTCTTTTCTGCCCTGTAGAATTTTGCCCACAGCACGGCATAGTGCCAGATTACAATCGCGAAAACCCCAATGAATTCCGCGATTGCCACGCCTTCGAAACTTCTGAA
>DRGF01000106.1 GCA_011050175.1 Thermococcus sp.
ATTTTGGGTGCAGTTTTTGGTCTCATAGCCGGGCACTATGGGTATGATGAGGCTGTGGCAACGTACATCAAGCCCTTCGGTGACCTCTTTGTCAGACTGCTGAAGATGCTCGTGATGCCGATTATCCTGGCTTCCCTCGTTGTTGGCGCCGCTAGTATCAGTCCGGCAAGGCTCGGAAGGGTCGGTGTGAAAATAGTGTTCTACTACCTCGTTACCTCGGCCTTTGCGGTGCTCTTTGGTCTGCTCATGGGTAACATATTCAACGTTGGAACCGGCATAAGCCTTGGAACCGGCGAAGGAAAGGCAATTGAGGCTCAGCCACCTTCACTAGTGGACACTCTCCTCAACATAGTGCCGACCAACCCGTTCGCTTCCCTGACCAACGGGGCAGTGCTTCAGGTGATATTCTTCGCCATAGTCCTGGGAATAGCGATAACCTACCTCATGAACAGGGAGGAGGAGCGCGTTAGGAAGTCCGCGGAGACCCTGCTGAGGGCCTTCGACGGTCTGGCCGAGGCGATGTACCTCATAGTCGGCGGTGTCATGCAGTACGCTCCGATAGGTGTCTTCGCCCTCATAGCCTACGTCATGGCCTCCCAGGGAGTTAAAGTCGTTGGCCCGCTTGCCAAGGTTGTCGTCGCGGCTTACGTCGGTATGGTTCTTCAGATACTAATTGTATATGCCGTCCTGCTCAAAGTGTTCGGCCTCGACCCCGTCAAGTTCCTTCAGAAAGCCAAGGACGCGATGCTGACTGCCTTCGTCACGAGGAGCTCCAGCGGTACCCTGCCGGTTACTATGCGCGTTGCTGAAGAAGAGATGGGAATTGACAGGGGCATATTCTCCTTCACGCTCCCGCTCGGTGCGACGATAAACATGGATGGAACTGCGCTCTACCAGGGTGTCACGGTGCTCTTCGTAGCCAACGCCATCGGCCACCCGCTCACGCTGGGTCAGCAGTTGATAGTTGTCCTTACAGCAGTTCTGGCCTCGATTGGAACCGCCGGTGTTCCGGGAGCCGGAGCGATAATGCTCGCCATGGTTCTCCAGAGCGTTGGACTTGACCTCACGGCAGGAAGCCCCGTTGCCCTGGCGTACGCCATGATACTCGGAATCGACGCCATCCTTGACATGGGCAGGACGATGGTCAACGTCACCGGTGACCTTACGGGAACAGCCATAGTCGCCAAGACCGAGGGGGAGCTGGATTCTTCCAAGTGGACCAACTGAGACCTTTGTCTTTTTCACTTTTTAGCTCTGGACGGCCTTTGTTCTGGCTTTTTTGGATAAAGTTAAATACCTCAGTGCACAATGCTATCCGCGCATATACTGGAGGTAGATGAAAAATGAGAAAGGCAGTTTTGGGGAGTTTAATTATATTCACGCTCCTCGCTCCCCTGTTTGGGGTTGCGGGGGCAACAACGGCCGCTGAAATATATGAGGAACAATTTACCTTCGAAATCAGGCTGTTCGAGAATGGGGATGCAAACATCACGCTGATAAGCGTATGGCTCCGTCCGGAGCACAAAATCAGGGAGCAGATTGAAGGTTACCTCAACCAGACAAACGGCAGCGTTGAAGATGCCGTAAAAATGGCCGAGGAGCACCAGCGTATCTATTATACTCAGCTCCTGAAGCAGACTGGGTTTGATGTGAACAACGCGACGGTGAAAGTGTACGGGATTCCCGATGGGGACAACATCACCGTGGTTTTCAATGCGATGGCCACCGGAGTGGCCAGGTACTACTCCTACAGCGACTCATGGGAGGTCATCATCGACCCGACTAGGGGGCTCATAACGGCGTCCTATCCAGATGCAGGATACTCTTACTGGGCCGTGATGCACAATGAGTTTATAATCCACCTCCCGCCCAACGCAACCCCGCTTTCCTACCCGTCGTCTTACGAGAGGACATTTAACCAGAGCCTCTTTGAGGTCGTTCCTGCAGTAACGGATGACACGGTAAGAATCGCCTCCACGATAAAACTGGAGCCCCACTTATCCCCCGAAGGGTTCGGAAGTCTCTTCGGTGAGTACGACGGCTTTTCGGTAACCTATCAGACGCCCTACAAGGGCGAAGAGGACTTCCAGAAGAGGGCCGTACACGAGAACCTTACGCTTACGGTTCTCCCCGACGGCAAGACGGAACTGGAGATGATGGAAACTTACATCTCGCCCGAAGACGAGGTAAACAACATGAAACTCCTGGTCGCTTCGTACGGGGTCGATACGTTCAAGAGCGCCCTCATCTCCCAGTACGCACAGGGATTCACGGGAATGGGTGCCACGATATACAACGCGAGTGCTTACGTTGGGGGACTGAATGAGACCGGTCCCCTCGTTGTGGGCCTCACGTATCTCCTCGAAGACTACGTTAAGCTTGAAAACGGGGCCTACGTCTATACGTTCAACCCCACCATGGGATTGTCCTCCATCCAGAACGCCAGAGCACAGGCCGAATATAACTACACGTTCACCACGGAGGTAGTTCTTCCGGAGAACGGGGAGTTTGTTTCCCTCCCCGAGCCGGTTTCCAGGGAGCTGCGCGGCAATCATTTCACCCTTGACGTCACCAAGTCAGGAAATAAGGTACTCATAACTGCCAGCACTTTCATCCGTTACGGCACGCCCTGGCAGGATATTGTGAGCCTCCTTGATGGATACGACCAGGTTGAGGTTCGTTACACACTCGATGCTCAGGAAGGCGCCGGCTCAGGCGGGGAATCAGGTCTGAGCACGGCACAGATGGCGGGCGTCGTCGGTGCGGTGGCGATTGTGGGCCTGGCCCTGTTCATCTGGAAGAGGCCGTGAGCCTCTTTCTTTTCGATATTCATTTAAACTATCTTTCCAACTTTTCTAAGGTGGTAAAAATGACGCGCAAGCTCTACTATGAGGACGCCTACCTCAGGGAGGCAAAGGCGAATGTTCTTGAGGTTAGGGACAACGCCCTGCTCCTCGACCAGACGATATTCTACCCGACCGGCGGCGGTCAGCCCCACGACAGGGGCACGATAAACGGCGTCGAGGTTCTGGACGTCTACAAGGACGAGGAAGGGAACGTCTGGCACGTGGTCGCCGAACCGGAGAAGTTCAAGCCCGGTGACGAGGTCGAGCTTAAAATCGACTGGGACTACCGCTACAAACTCATGCGCATACACACCGCGATGCACCTCCTGGATCACGTGCTGAACGAGGTTCTGCCCGGCGAGTGGGAGCCCTACGGCAGCGGCATGAGCGCAGAGAAGGGCCGCTACGACATAGCCTACCCCGAGAACGTGAACCAGTGGAAGGAGCGGATCATCGAGACCTTCAACCGCTTCGTCGATGAGGGCGGCGAGGTAAAGATATGGTGGGAAGGAGAAACGCGCTACACCCAGATAAGGGACTTCGAGGTGCTCCCCTGCGGCGGAACCCACGTGAGGGACATAAAGGAGATCGGCCACCTCAAGAAGCTCAAGCGCTCCAGCCTCGGAAAAGGGAAGCAGAGGCTTGAGATATGG
>DRGF01000054.1 GCA_011050175.1 Thermococcus sp.
GGACGGTGGCAAGATCAAGACCTTCTTCATCCACCCGGTTCACCTCAGGGCCCAGAAGGGATGAGCATGATAGGAAGGAAGAAGCTCGAGGAGCATTATATAACCATAGCGGAGACCAAGGAGCTCCTCGAGAGGCGCAAGGCCGAGGGTATGGAGGAGAACCCGGAGGAGCCGATGTTCTATGAGGCCAGGGTTAGCCTCGAGCATGCCGAGCGCTTTGCCCGGCTCAAGCCCGAGCAGGTCGCCGAGCTGAAGGAGAAACTCATCGGCCTCTTTGACTGGATGGACGAGAGGCTCGCCGTGAAGCTTGTGGACTTCATGCCCGAGGACTACTTTGACATCCGCGTCCTCTTGGCCAAGGAGGACTACATGCCCACCAGAGAAGAGGTCGAGGAAATAATAAGGCTCCTCGACGAATACCGTCCCGAGGAGTGACCCTCCTTTCTTTTTCTCTTAGATAAAGTATAAAAACTCCATGCGGGTATAATTTCTGGGGGAGAGACAATGGATAGGTACCGGAGACATTCTTACAGAGAAAGCCTCGACAAAAAGAGGCGGAATGTTGAGTATGAGGATTATGCCTACGTGCTGGACTATCTGCCAGAGGGTTATACTGATTTAAAGACAGGACGAAGGACAGGCAAGCCCGTTGCCCAGGTTATTGGTGAAAAGGCCTTCACATTACTTGAAGTCATCCCAAAGGAAGACCTCATGCTCTATGAGAGGGTCTTCATAGGCAAGGGACAGAGGGATAAAGTCCTGATGATAAACAAGAAGATACAGTACGATGACCTGACCGCTACCGCCAAGGCTGAGCTCCCGTACGTGGTCGAGGAGATAGTTAAAAACAACGAGGAGCGCTTTGTTCAGTTCTTTAACATGGCTCCCCCGATAACCAACAGGCTTCACAGCCTCGAACTCCTGCCCGGCATCGGCAAGAAGCACATGTGGGAGATACTCGAAGAGCGCAAGAAGGAGCCGTTCAAGAGCTTTGATGACCTGCGCCACCGCGTTAAGGGGCTTCCAGAACCGGCAAAGATGCTTGCAAAGCGCATAGTCGACGAGATCGAGGGTAAAGACCGCTACCGCCTCTTCGTTGGCTCAAGGAGGATATTCAGGGTATGAGGGAGCGCCTCTTTTCTCTAATTTCTAAATACAACCTGAAGGCAAACTCCAACCTGGGACAGAACTTTCTGGTAGTGCCGGATATAATCGAGCGCAACGTTGAAAGGGCTGAACTCAGCGAGAGGGACGTTGTTCTGGAAGTCGGGCCGGGTCTCGGAGTTCTCACCGACGCCCTGAGCCGGCACGCCGGCAAGGTCTATGCCATAGAAAAGGACTCCCACCTCGTGGAGATTTTGAGGAAAGAGTACGCGTGGCCAAACGTTGAAATAATAGAAGGCGATGCTCTGAAGGTCGATTTTCCGGAGTTCCACAAGATAGTCTCCAACCTTCCCTATCAGATTTCATCCCCAATAACCTTCCGCTTTTTGAAGTACGATTTTGAAAGGGCCGTCCTAATATACCAGCTGGAGTTTGCCCAGAGGATGGTTGCCGAGCCGGGGGATAAAAACTACTCCCGCCTGTCTTTGATGGTCCGGGCGAAGGCCCACGCCGAGCTCGTTGAGCGCATAGGCAGGGGAGCCTTCTGGCCGAGGCCAAAGGTTGATTCCGCGGTCATCGTTCTTGAACCGAAGCCAAGAAAAGAGCAGGTTGACCTGAATGAAGACCTGGTCAGGGCCCTCTTCCAGCACAGGAGGAGCACCGTTGTTGCTGCCTTGAAGAAATCTCACCACATGCTGGGTCTAACAAAGGATGAATTCAAAAAATTTAAACCCCTTATTGAGCGCGTCCCCCACAACAACAAGAGAGTTTTTCACCTATCCGTAGAAGACATAAAAGACATTGAAGAATTCCTCAGAAATGAGGGCCTTATTGAGCAGAGGCTTCCCTTTTAGCGTCAGATAATTTTTTAATTCGTTTGAGTCTGTTGTAGCGCTCTTCTTCTCTTTTCTCTAACCACTGGGAAAATTCCCTTACTTCCGGATTTTCTGCCGTAGTGGAGACGTATTCGCAAATTTCTTTAGCTATTTTTTCGTTTTTCATCAGGATCTCAATCAGATGTTCAAGCCTGCCCTTTTTAAGAAAATCTTTTAATGTTTCTTCAGTTAGAACGGCTTTTACGGACGGAAGATCGACTGAGACAGGTTCTTTTCCTGGAAAAATCTTTTTGTAGAATTCAAGGAGCTTCTCAGCACGTTCAAGATTCTCTTGATAGAGCTGGTAGAAAATTTTGGGGAGCTCTTCACTCCAGGTCATTTCTTTGCTCATCTCGTACAGCTGATAATATACCTCCGCCTCTTCAACTTCGGCTTTTATCTTGTATGAGAGCAATTCCTCAGGGGTCATGTGTGGAAGGTTTTCAAGACACTTTTTGAGAATACGGTTAGTATAGGAAAGTACTTCCGACACAGTATCACCCTTAAAAAGTAGATTTTGGAAATTAAAAACATAGTGCCTAATTTTTAAACTCTTCTCCAAGCATAAACTTTTCAAACGTGATAAATCCTTCAGGGTATGCCCAAGAAACTTAAACTTCTTATTTGGAGAATGCCCCATGCCACCGGAGGGTCTTCCAGCTCTTTCCTGAGGAAGTTAAGGGAATAGAGACCTACCTAAAGGTCAACGGCATTATCCGGTGAAATTTGAGTAATGTGTACTGGGTTCTCATTCTTCCTCTTCTTCCAGGGACTCTCCAAAGAGCTTCACGTAGAGCTTCCTCAACTTTTCGTAGTGTCCATTTTCAATATCTGCCAGCCAGATGAGGGTCGCTTTTACTTCCTCATCGGTAGTTTGTTTCGCCAAGTACTCATAGACGTCGTGTGCAATTTTCTCCGTACCCATCAGGTATTCGAGGATTTCCCTGAGCCTTCCGCGGTACACCAAGTCCTTCAGCTGCTCCTCGGAAAGCTCCACCTCCAGGGCGGGGAGATCGACCTTAACAACTTCCTCGCCCGGATACATCGTGCGGTACAGCCTCAGCAGCGTCTCTGCGTGTTCTAAGCACTCTTTATACATATTTAGGAAAAGCTCTGAAACCTGTTCGTCCCAGTTAACCTCTTTGCTCATTGTGTAGAGCTGATAGTACATCTCTGCTTCCTCTATCTCTTGGTTCATCCAGTACGCGAGGAGTTCTTTAGTGTCGAGTTTTAGTATGCCCTCTAGAATCCGTTTAAATTTTGACTTTTCTTTCTCAGTCTTAAAGCGCTGGTTTTCCATGCCTGTTCACCTATGTATATAGTAGTCGGTCCAGCGTTTTATACCTTTTGTCATGCGATTGATTTTTAAGAGGCATTGTGGACTCTCCACCATGATAGTTGCCATCGTAGACGGTTACACCGACGAACCCGCTGGTCTCGGCGTTCCGCCCTACTTGGGTATATATCCAAGGTACGCGTACGGTGCAATAAAAAAGGCGAGAAAGGA
>DRGF01000184.1 GCA_011050175.1 Thermococcus sp.
ATGTGGTGGACGTTCCACCGCGAAGGTGGTTGCAATAAGACTCTAGGAGAATTGAAAGTGACTTCGCCGACGTTTACAGCGTCATGAAGGACGGGTTGCAATAAGACTCTAGGAGAATTGAAAGGGCATTCTCAGGGTCAGGTTCGCACAAGACGCCGTTGTTGCAATAAGACTCTAGGAGAATTGAAAGATGCCCTCTCGATAATCAAAGACATCACAGTCTCAATGTTGCAATAAGACTCTAGGAGAATTGAAAGAAGATTATCACCGTTAGCGTGAGTGAACCGGCCCCGAAGTTGCAATAAGACTCTAGGAGAATTGAAAGCGAGCCCAGAGCCTATAAGCTTCGCTACTTCCGCTTTGTTGCAATAAGACTCTAGGAGAATTGAAAGATCAAGTTCGGGGCGAGCCCGACTAATGACGAGGCGGTTGCAATAAGACTCTAGGAGAATTGAAAGTCGACAGCAAAGACGACAATAACCAAGTATGCGACCGAGTTGCAATAAGACTCTAGGAGAATTGAAAGAAGAGTGAGCCGTGAGTGGATAGAGGAGAGAAAGATAAACCGAGAAAATAAAAACTCGGCTACTCCTTCCCCGCAAGCCCCATCTCGACTATCCTGTCAAAGACCGCCTTGTGGTTTCCAAAGGCCTCGAACATCCTGTCGGAGTATGCGCTTGAGGCTGTTTCAAGGAAGAGGTGCAGGTTGCTGACTATCTCGTCGTTCATGGGGACGTGGAGCGGCATGGGCTCGTAATAATCGAGGCCCTTCATCAGAGCCGTTGAGAAGTACCACAGGGTCTTCCCGACCTTTCTTCCGCGTATCCTTGAGAAGCTGGCCTCCATGCAGTTGAAGGCGGAATGGAGGACGACCATCATGTCGATCTCGACGCCCTGTTTCAGGAGTTTCTTTCTTTTGGAGTCGTTTCTGAGGTCTTTTATCCTGTAGCCGCTTCTCGTCTGCTCGTCGTACGGAACCTCGATGTCGTAGATCCCCTCGACCCTTGGGTCGTAGACCAGAACCTCTGTCCCCCCAACAATGTACAGCCGCTCGTCCCTGACCTCCACTATGGTGTTCTCCGTGCTCAGGACGGGCATACCGCTCGCGAGGGCCAGGACGGACATCGTGCTTTTTCCGGTGTGGGGGTACCCCACGAACAGCACTGCCTTCCCACTTGGGGTGACCACACCGACGGAATCCGTTATGAACATCCTGCCGGCCTTTGCGGCCGCCCTCGCTGCCGTCTGGAGTATGAAGAATATGGGCGCCTCGTTTCCATACGCTGAGGGGACGCGGGACTCTATCTTGTACTCGTCCCTGCCGAGGTGGTCGTAGGCTGCACTGAAGACCCTAAACTCGTCGCCCTTGAAGCGCTCCACTACAACGTGGGGCTCTTCTGAGCCTTCCTCGACGTCCGGAAGATAGCGCCGCGCAAAAAGTCCATTGAAAGCCTCCTCAAAACCATCATCAAGTTCCCCTTTGAAATGAACGTTTACACCGCCTATTCTCATTCCCATTGGCCCCCCGATGTGAGCTGGACTTGGGGGATTTATAACGTTTCCGTGCGAAGTCTTGTCCGCTGATGAGTTCACATTGACACGGAAATGAAAATGCCCCTCAGTGAATAATGAACTTTGAGAGAAGACATCTGCTGGCTAAGATAAAGAGGAAGAACAGAATGGACCCTCACTCGAGGGCCGCGAGGAGCTTCTCAAGGAACATCTTCTCGGGGTAGGCACCCTCGAACTGGACCTTGGCCTCGCCGTCCACCTGGATGACTATCTTCGGGACGGCCATAACGCTGTACTGGTCGGCCCACTCGGGGTACTCGATGGCCTCGACCATGTCGCCGAGTATCTTGCCCTTGCCGGCGTTGGTGTTCTCCATGGCGAACTTGTGGGCCATCCTGACTGCTGCGGGGCAGTACGGGCAGGTCGGGGTGACGAAGACGAGTATCCTGACGTCCCTATCGACGTTGGTGAGGGCATCCTTGGTCTCCGGCATAAGGTCGGTCGTGCCGTTGCTGACGTCAACGATGTCCTCAAGGAAGGAGCCGAACTCGTGGCCGGCCGGAAGGCCGAAGTACCTGACGCCCACGTCCTTGCCGTCCTGGGTTATGGTGACGGCCGGAGCGCGGTCGATCCTGTACTGCTCTGCTATCTTCCTGCCCTCCTCAGTGTCGAAGTCGTGGAATTCGTAAGTGAGCTTGTCAGTGAGCTCGCTGAGCTCCTGAACGAGCTGCTTGAGCTGGTCGCAGTACTGGCAGTGCTCCTTACCTGTGAAGCCAATGATCTTAACCGGGTTCGTCATCTTGGAAAAGAACTCCTCCCTGATGACCTTCTTATCAGCATCGCTAATCAATCCCATTTCCAAACACCTCCATAGCTAAAGGTTTATAACGTTTTGAGCACAATACCTCCCCATGGAGTTTAACCTCCAGGTTTGCAACCTAAGGTTGAATGTTCACTATATAAGCTTTGCGTCACAAATTTGGGTGGTGTAGGTCATGACTGAACCAGACATCTTTTACATCTTAGGGAACAAGGTGAGGCGCGATCTGCTCAGCCACCTCACCTGCACCGAATGTTACTTCAGCTTCCTCAGCAGCAAGGTTAGCGTCTCTTCAACGGCGGTGGCAAAACACCTTAAAATTATGGAGCGCGAGGGCGTGCTGAAATCCTACGAGAGAGAGGGCCCGTTCATCGGTCCGGCCAGGAAGTACTACAACATAGGCATCTCAAAGACTTACGTCACGACGGTGACTCCAAACCTCTTCTGGTACAGGGGACTTGACCTCGGGGACTTTTCCTTCAAGAAGGCAGAGATCGACCTGACGCACATACCCCTCGAGCACGAGAGCCTTCCTCAGATAGTCAACTCCTTCCTTGAGCTGACATCAGAGCTCGAGAAGATACTCCAGGCGCTTCAGGCGGTGGAAAGCAGGCGCGACAGGCTCATGAAGGAGATCAAGGAACGCTACCTCAAGGAGATAGGCGACATGACACAGCTCGCGATACTGCACTACATCCTCCTCGTCGGAGAGGCCACCGTTGACGAGCTCAGCGACAGACTTAACCTCAAGGAGAGGGAGGTTCTGGTCAAGGCCCAGGAGCTGGACAGGTTCGTACCGTTAATAATAAAAGACGGCACCATTAAAATTGACGAAGAAAGGCTCAAACAAAAACTTGGCGGTGAAAGCGATGCCGGAGAAGATTAAAGTCATCGTGAACGAGGACCGGTGCTACCTCTGCGGGGGCTGCGCAGGTGTATGCCCCGCTCTTGCAATTGAAGTCCACTCAAGCGGCTGGGAGTTCATCCAGGACAAGTGCATAAGCTGCAGGATATGCATATCCGCCTGCCCCGTTGGAGCGCTCAGCGCCGAACCCCTGGAGGTGAGCGAATGAAGGAGATGAAATACGACGTCGTCGTTGTCGGCGCCGGAATCGCCGGGCCGATAGTGGCGAGGAACGTTGCCAA
>DRGF01000157.1 GCA_011050175.1 Thermococcus sp.
CAGGAAGAGGGGGAGTTCTACAGGAAGATGGCCGAAGCGCCGAACCCCTTTGGCGACGGAAAGGCAGGGGAGAGGATAGCTGAAATACTGCTGGAGCTCTATGAAAAGGGAGAGCTGAAGGTCAGGAGTTCGAGGTTTATTTAGTCTTATCTGTCCTCTTATTTACCCTCGAGCAGTTCTTCGTTTTTCATCCAATTCAAAACGCTCGGCCTGATGTGCTATAACCTCGGCGGCCCGCCTCAGAAGATAGTTCCTGTATCCCTTGAATGAAATAAAGCCCCTGGACTCGTCCGAGACTTCAGCGATGATGTATGCCTGGAGCTGGGCCCCCTCGGTTGTATAAAATGTCCTCAGTGCCGTATCCTTATCCGTCGCGTTACTGTACCGGAGGTAGTGAGTCGGGTCGCCGGCGCTTGAATATATGGCAACTACCCGCACGTTTCCCTTCGAGAGTACCGGAGAATAGGTGACGTTGAGTTCCTCCACCCAAACGGCCAAAAATTGGCCGTCGCACTCAACGGGGGAAGATAGGGTTATGACCTTGTGTCCTCTGGCCTTCAGCTCGGCGGCCACGATTTTTCCAAAGTATGAGTCGGGATAGACGCAGAAACCCTCATTGAAAATCGCATTGGCGCTTTTTGCAACCGCAGTTTGAGTACTAACGTGCGTTTCCGAGCTGGCCAGAATAAAGTCTCCGGAGCAGAACGCAAGCAAAAGGACAACAATAACCAGAACTGCCACATAGGCTTTTCTCATAACTACCCCCATCAATGAGTCGGCGATGAAAATTTAAACTTTTTGGAGTTATGTTCAGACCATATTGCGGGGAACTATAAATTAGTTGCCGAAGTAGTGTGGCTCTAGACGGGAGTTCCAATGTAGATTCCGTGCCTCGTCCTGACTATCCTTACCCTAATCCTGTCCCCAACCTGCGCGTTGGTGCCGACAACCTCGATAAGCCTGTTCCGGGCCTTTGCGAGCATCTCCCCCTCAATTCTGCCAGGGAGAACGACCTCGACCTTAACTATCTCCCCTGGCCGGAAGGCGAGCGGTATGAACTCGCGCTTCTCCATGCCGAAGTGCTTTGGCTTCAGGACGAGGGGCTTCATACCTGTCTTCTCCTCCAGTTTCCTCAGCCAGGCGTAGAACTCCTTGAATGGAACTGGCTTCGCTATGACGGGGTTCCTCCCGAACTTGTAGGGAACGTAGTTCTGAAAGCCGAGGGCCGGCCAGCGCTTCCCGGCGCCGATTTTTCTCGCGAACTCTATGAATGCCTCCGCCTCGTCGTCGTTCACTCCGAATATTATGACGGGAGCAATTAGGACGTCGATTCCAGCGTTTACCAGTGCCTCGGCCATGTCGAGGACGTGCTCAAGGTCATAGTCCTTCCGCCCCATCAGCATCTTAGCCTTGTCCGGGTCAAGGGAGTGGAGCGAGAGGTTCACCCTGTCGAGGCCCGCCTCAGCTAATTCCTCGACGAGTTTGTCGTTGAGAAGCGTCCCGTTGCTCTGCACCGAGATGACCGAAACGTTGGGGTGCTCCCTCAACGCCTGGACGAGCTCCACGCGGAAGGGGTAGAGCAGGGGCTCACCCTGGCCGTCGAGGTGGGCCTCAAGACCTTTACCTTTAATCTGGGCGACCTCGTCAAACCACTTCATCAGGTAGTCGATATCGACCACGTAGTCGAGCTTCCTAGTCCTTGAATACGGCCCCTCGTCAACGGAGCAGAACACACAGCTTAGGTTGCACCCGCTGACTCCCCTGACCTGAATCAGGTTGGTGCCCCTGTCGATCAGGCCGAATGCGTTATAGCCGAGGAGCGGGACGTCGAATCCTTCGTGGATATAGAGAACCTTTCTCTTCGTGTAGCGGTTTCTCAGTAAAGCGCCGAGGTTATTCTGAATGTATATCGAGATGTACTGCTCGATGCCGGGGTAATCTGTGTCGATGACCATGACCCCGTTGCGCGCCGTAATCTCAGGCTCAACCCGGTACTTTCTCCGTATTACACTAGCGAGCTCCCTCTTAAGGAAGTCTGCATAAAGGGTATCTCTCCAGATTAACCTGATACTCTCCCCAATGTCCTCAAAGGTAGCGTGTGGGAGATGAACCTCGATCATGTTCCGGGGGTTTGAGGTCATTCTTAAAAATCCGACGATGGATAAAACATCCTGACCTCCGTGGGCATCCGCGAGCACCACCGCCCAAAAGTTTTTAAGGTGAGCCCTATCGCAATCATGCGAGCATGGAAACATTTTAATACCACTGAATTAAATAGTCTATTAATGAACTACTATGGGTGGTGAACATGTGGGGAAAGCTTGAGCATTACTTTGACGAATACCCCGTGAGAAAGCAGATAGCCAAGACACTCCTTAAGTACGGCCTGAAGGTTTCCGACGACCTCAAAATAAAGGCAGGCGACATCGAGGTTCCGTACACCAAGATTGCCAAGGCCCTCGACGTGGACAGAAGGGTCGTCAAGGAAACCGTCAGCATGATACTCAAGATACCAGAGCTGAAGGAGATATACACCAGCCTCGAACCAACGGTTCACATGAAGTACGTCGGCAGGCACGTTGGCTACGGCGTCATTGAAATCGAGCCCGAGCCGAGGGCGATAGGAATACTCGCCAAGGTCGCTCAGAAGATAGCCGCCAGGGAAATCAACATTGTCCAGGTAGTCGCCGAAGACCCGGAACTGTACCCCGAGGCAACACTCACCATAATCACCGAGAAGCCGATTCCTGGAGACCTGATAAACGAGCTCTCCAAGCTTGAGGGTGTCAAGAGGATTTCGATTTACTGATACCTGGACTTTTTATTCTATTTTCATTAGCCAGCCAATAGCAAGCGTGTCTTTTGCGACCATTTGAAGTTGATGTCTTGTTAAACCCACCCAATGTGACCTCCTTTGATGCACACTTTTGAGCACCCTTTTGCACAACACAGCCCGTGGAAGACAAACTAGGTATTGGCCCATATAATTCTATGCGTCTTAAAGGACCCTTCTTGTCATTAAAGAACAATTCTGGTGCCCCCATTTTAACCAAAAGTTTTAAACCTTTGCTCTTCACTGGCAAGGTTTATAAGCCATTGTTTTAAACCAAATATTAGCATAGCTTAGTGTTTGAAACCACTTCCACCAACCGCTGGAGGTTGATGATATGGGAGAAGCAAGCAAAATAAGCAGATACCTGTACACGGTTATAGTACTGTTCATGATATGGCTGTTTCTAACGGCTAGTTTGGACCCACAGGAGCTCGGATTTGGCCTGCTACTGTCGCTCATAGTCGCGGCATTTACCTACGAGATATTCACGACCAACGGCCTTGCGAACCTTCACCCCAAGAAAATAGCGTACATGGTAGCGTACATCCCCTACTTCCTCTGGGCAATGATTATGGCAAACCTCGACGTTGCCTACAGGGTTCTTCACCCCAAGAGGCCCATAAACCC
>DRGF01000136.1 GCA_011050175.1 Thermococcus sp.
CATCCAGTATCTTCTGGACCGAGAAATGCTTCTTCGTGAACTTAGGGACATAAAACCAACCGCCCTGTTCTGCCTTACGGCCACGGCCTACAACCTCGGACTCACCCTTCCAGAGGCCATAAAAAAGGACATACAAACAATAGTCGTTGGCGGCGAGACCTTAACCCCAGAGCTCGCGAGGGCAATCCTGGAGCTGTTTGAGAATGCTGTAATAATAGATAACTTCGGCTCAACTGAGGACGCAGTAACCGGCTACCGCGTCATCACGAGGAAGAAGGCTACCACATTCAACTTCAAGGAGTCCATAGTCGTCCTCAAGGACAATGGCGATAGCTACGACGGATACAAGCGCATCTATATAACTAAGGTGATGCGGGAAGGTGAACTCACAGGGTTGCCTCTCTTCAACTACGACATCGGTGACTTGGCGAGGGTGGAGGATGGGGAAGTCAAGAACATCATCCGCATCAAGGACGTTGTGACCCTCGTGGGAGCGAAGCTTCATATCGACCAGATTATGGAAATCGTTTACGGCCATCCAGACCTCATTGACTTCGTTATAATCTACCACCCGCTCTCACCTGAGAACCCGAGACCAAAGGCCACGATACGCATCGCATACGGGGAGAGGAAGCCCCAGGGGATAGAAGACGAAGTCAGGGGGATGATCTACGAGGCCAACAATCCCGTCCGGTATGAAGTAGAGGAATCCAAGCAGGCGGAACTGGAGATAGTGGCGGTCCCGCTGGAGAAGCTCAGGGAGGGCCTCCCGCAGAGACCCGGGAAAACTAAGAGGATATACACGGTAGGGAAAGACCTCTGACGTTTCTCGTCATTTATTCAATTATTGTCACAATGCCGAAAAGTTATTTAAGCTTGTTCTCAAATTTTCAGCGGTGATAGTTATGAATGGAAAAATTATTCACGATGGAATTCACGGCAGTATGAAGCTCACCGGAATTATTCTTGACCTCGTTAAGACCCCCGAATTTCAGAGGCTCAGGAACATAAGACAGCTCGGCCTCGCGTACCTCGTTTACCCCGGCGCCAACCACAGCAGGTTCGAGCACTCCCTCGGCGCGTGGAACATAGCCCAAAGACTCGCCGCGGAAGTTGGACTGAGCGAGGATGAAAGCATGCTCCTTCAGGTCGGAGCGCTTCTCCACGACATAGGGCACGGGCCCTTCAGCCACACGTTCGAGAGCATATACAAGCACTACGTTAAAGAGCACGACCACATGCGGCTTGGGCAGGATATAATCCTAGGGAGGGTCAACATAACCGAGAGCGAGAACGGCGGCCAGATTCCCGAGATAATCGAGGGTTACGGCTACGACTTCGGGCCGGAAGATGTGGCGAACCTCATCCTCGGCAAACACGAAAAGCGCTATCTCGGCCAGATGCTGCACGGCGATGTGGACGTTGATCAATTAGACTATCTGGTCAGGGATGCCCACTATACAGGCGTCGCCCACGGCATAATTGACCTGGAGAGGCTGCTGAAGGTTCTTCGGATCCACAACGGGGAGCTCGTTGTTGACGAGAAGGGCATCGAGGCAGTCGAGGGCATGATGGTGGCGAGGTCGCTTATGTACTCCCGCGTTTACTTCCACCACACGGTGAAGATAGCGGAGGGAATGCTCACTAGAGCCCTAGAGTTCGCCCTGGAGGAGGGCCACCTCTGGGACTTCTGGAAGATGACAGACTGCCGCGTCCTTGTGGAGTTGGAGGATCTGGAGGGTTTCCCCGCCGAGATGGTGCGGCGCGTTAAGTACAGGGAGCTTTACAAGGCCGCGGTTCTGGCAAATGCCGACGAACTGAGTACCGAAGAAAAGAGGGAGCTCCTTACTGCTTACAGAAACGTCAAGAGAAGGCAGGAGATAGAGAGGGCACTCGCGGACGCCGTTGGTGCAAGGGAAGGGGAGGTCATCCTGGAGTTCAGCATAGCAGACCTCATGCTCAGCGAGCCGAGGCTCAAGGCGACGGAGATAAACGTTCTCCTGGACGACGGAAGCGTCCAGCCGCTGACCCGGGTTACACCGCTGGCCAACGCCCTGAAGAGGCGCCAGACCCCGCGCTGGGCCGTCCTCATAGCGTCGCCCAAAGAGTACGTGCCCAAGCTGCGGGACACCTGGAGAAAAGTGCTGTTCAGCTGAGGACGCCACACGATCAGCCAAATAGCTGCTTCTTTATTTCCTTCTTCAGCTCCTCTATGAGGTCTATGAGCTCGTCGGCGTCCTTCACCTCGTCGAGGCTCTCCTTCGGGATGAGGGGGACCTCTCCGACGACCTCAGTCCTGGTATTCTCGAGTATGAAGACTCCGTCGCTGTTTATTATCCTGCCGACCTCCGCCACCATCTCGGCGCGCTTGACCGTGGAGCGGGTCTTGCGCTCGTCTATACCGGTCAGGATCCTGAACTCGTCCTCCCTCGATACGGCGTTGAACGGGGCCTTCTTGACCTTTACAACACCGAGGCCAAGCTCTTTGAGGCGGCTGAATATCTCCCTCTCAAGCGGCGTCTCAGGGGTAACGTCGAGGTTTGCCTCAACGGTCGAGTGCAGGACGTCAATGGGCTCAGCAAGGGGCTCGTTGAAGAGCTCCTCGAGGCGGATGGCGACCTCAAGTGAGACCGCCTGCTCACCGCGTTCGTAGTTTATGAGGCTCTTTCTGGAGACACCGAGGAGCTGCGCCAGCTCGTTTATTGAGTATCCATACTTCTCCCTCAGTTTCCTCAGCATTCCCCCGTTTATCCTCACGTAGAAGCCGCCGCGCTCGGCGAATATGGCGGGCATCTCATTCTCAACGAGGACATCGTAGAGGGTCTCGGGTCTGAGGGCGTAGATTCCAAACCTCTCGTAAACTACGCCCTCCTCAAGCTCGGCGTTTTTCGTCTTTAGGCCGATGATCAGGGGCGAAGCCTTGAAGAAGCGGGCCAGCCTCTTTAAATCCTCCGCCTGCTCCCCGGTAACGGTGTCTATGTTGGTGGCCACCTTTATGAAGAGCAGAAGGAATAACCTGCTCGCCACTATGTCAAAGCACGAGCCCTTAAACTCCATACGCGCCGTTTTATACCCCGTGCCCCTGAGTATCGCCTCAACCGTCCGTATGAGCCTTTCCCTGTCCATCACCCTTAAATACGCAAACGGCTTATATAAATTTAAGGTGTCACCATGAGGCCCATCATACTCGGAGGGCGGCTCGTGTCCCTCGGCATGCTTTTGAAGGACGACCTGCGGCAGGTCTGGCTCTGGTACAACGACCGCGACGTCAGGAAGTACCTCTCCTTTCCGGAGGAGATATTTTTCTACGAGGACGAACTGGAGTGGTACGAGGCTCTGAGGCGGGAGAAGAGGCACGAAAAGGTGTTTACCATCGTAGAAAACTCCTCGCACTCCCTAGTTGGGCTCATCGGCCTCCACAGGATAGACCACCACAACGG
>DRGF01000123.1 GCA_011050175.1 Thermococcus sp.
ACTGCAGGGACCAGATACTGGAGCTTTTCCTCCATCATCCTTATTTTATTCTCTGTGAGGGTGCCTTGTTTCTCGGCCTCATCGAGAATCTTAACTATGGTGCTTACTATCATCCTGAGGGCGAGGAAGAGGTTGTGTTCCTTTTTGATCTCGGAGAGCCTTTCGATGGCCTCATCTATTCCTCCTTCGTGGAGATACTCTTCTATCTCCTCCAACACCTTAAGTTCTGAGCGCTTCTTCCCTCCGATGGATCCAAAGAACTCGTCAAGCTTCCCCATGCTCTGCCTCCCTTTCCAGAATCAGCTCCAGATAGGATCGTCTCTCAAACCTCTCCACACCGAGGGATCTGAGTATTTCTCTCAATCTCTTGACACTCTCATCGATGGCTTGCTCGCCTTCCGCCAGGGCCTCTATCTCGATGAACTTCCCGATGCCTTCGACCTCGTCCAGTGCTATGACAACGCCCTTGTCAACGTAGTACTTTTCCCGCTTTTTCTCGATGGTCATGACTTCCTTGAATCCCAGACTTTCAAGTATCTCGCTGTGCTTGTCGGGGTCTGTTAGGGGAACCTCTACCTCCTTTCTCGTCTTTGAATCGGGGTCGATTTTTGTCCCCTTGTACGTCAGAAACGCCTCAAAATGGCCGTTAAAGCGTTTTATCCTGATTCTGAGTGCCTCATCGGTCTCGGAAAAGTCCCTGCAGGGGTGCTGGAAGTAAGAGTCTTCGTGGTACTCTACCCTGATCAGCTTGAAGTTCTCCCTAACCCTTCTGAAAATTTTATCATCCGCATACCCTTTAAGCTCTATCTCAATCACGGACTCACCCCCAAATGCAGCGACCAATGAAGCCGGTAATCCCCGCGTACGGGGAATCCTCAATGCCACCTGCCATGATGACTTGCATCATGGAAAGCCCTCCTTAAGGGTACGAACACATCCCCTCCACCTACTGTGCCATTAAATGATAAAACATGGGGGAAAATAAACTTTTCCAGTGACTGAATAAAGAAAAAGCGGTGGAAACTCATGGGGTAAGGTCCATCTCGCGGAGCTCCTCAAGGAAGTGCTTGGTGAACTCGATGGTCTTATCAATGTCCCTCAGGTCAGCAGTCTCGACCTGGCTGTGCATGTAGCGTATCGGTATGCTGAGGACAGCGGTAGCAACGCCCTCGCGGTTGATCTGCATTATGTTGGCGTCGGTTCCGGTCGGCCTTGGGCTGGCCTCGACCTGAAGCGGTATGTCGTACTTCTTGGCAACCTCGTCGGCGAAGGCCCTTACCTTCGGGTTGATGTTCGGGCCGACGTCCATGACCGGGCCGCCGCCGAGCTTGGGCACGATCTTGCCCTTGTCGCCGACCTGCTTGGCGAAGGTAACGTCCATGGCTATACCAATCTCGGGGTCGATGGCGTAGCTCGCCACGCGGGCACCCCTGAGGCCGACCTCCTCCTGGACGCTCGCGACGAAGTATATGTCCGCCTCGTGGTTTTCAACTGCTTTGGCGGCCTCTATCATGGCGTAAAGGCACACGCGGTCGTCGAGGTAGGGGGTTGCAATCCTGTTCTCGTTGAGCTGGACGAAGGCCGGAGCGAACTCACCGACGGTTCCAACGCGGAAGCCCATCTCCTCAGCTTCGTCCTTGCTGTCGGCGCCGACGTCCACAACGATGGTGTCCCAGTCCGCGGCCTTCTTCCTGTCCTCCGGCTTCTGGAGGTGCGGGGGTATGTGGCCGACGACGCCGTAGCGCTCGCCCTTCTCGGTGAAGAAGCGAATCCTCTGGGCGACCAGAGTCCTCGGGTCAACGCCGCCAACGGGAACGACGTGGAGGTAGCCCTCCTTGTCGATGTGGTTGACCATAACACCTATCTTGTCCATGTGGGCGGCAATCATCACCCTCGGCCCGTTGCCCTTCTTGTGGGCGATGACGTTGCCCAGCTTGTCGACGTATATCTCGTCCACGTGGTCTTTCAGCTCCTCAAGAACGACGTCCCTTATTCCAAGGAACTCATAGCCGGAAACTCCCGGGGCCTCGACAACCTTCTTAAGCAGTTCGAGGTTCACCATGGCTTTCGCCTCCTTTAGATTTCCGTCTGAATGTGTTCCCCCAACTTAATAAGGTTTACGAAGGAAAAGGAAAAGTCAGCCGAGCATGACCTGCAGATATGCCTCTTCGCCAGGATCAAGGTGTTCTATCTCCCATACGACTCTGTTGTCTTCCACTTTCACGCTTCCCTTCGTGGCCCTGGCATCCAGGACATTGACCCCTTTTTCGAACCTAAAGTTGTCAATGCCCCTCAGTCTTGGCGCCTTCACCTTAACGAAGTAGTACCTGTCAAGGGTCTTCTCCTGGACAATGGGCATGAAGAACGCCACGTAGGACGTTCCGGCGAGCAGGACGCCCGAGACAATCAGTATAAGCGCGAGGGATCCGTAGTCCTTAGGCGGCTTTGATGGGGTGGGGGTAGTTGTTGGGTAAGATGTAGTCGTTGGGCTCGGGCGGGAGGTCGTTGTTGATGCGGGTGGCTTTTCCGGTTCGACAACTTTGAGATTGGCTGAAGTACCGAGATACCTACTGCTCATGGCCCGGATCATGACAGTTCCATAGCCCGTGATTTCTGTATCAATCACCGCGGTTCCGGATGCGTTTGTTATGCTATAATCCGTCCCCTTGGGCCCAACGGCCACAACGGTTACATTGGCCACGGGATCGCCCTTTGTGTCGGTGACCGTAACAACAATTCTGGTTTTATTCTGGAAGAGCGTCATATGCAAGATGTCCACATTGATGGTGGTGGTGACTATCTTCCCGTCCAAGTCCAAGGTTATGTGATAGGTTCCCGGGGCCGTTACTGCGTAAGTTACCCTGCCGCTCTCATCGGTCGTGAGCACGGTGCCGTTGATGTTGACTGGGATTCCATCCACACCCCTTCCGTCCTCCCCATAAACCTCTACGTTTATTGAACCGTCCCTGTAAAACGCCCGGTATGTGAGGTTCCTCTGGTACACGACGAACGTCTTTGAGACCTCTTTGAACACCCCACTGAAGTTTGCCCACAGAGTCAGGGTGTATTCTCCGATTTGGGGTTTCTGGAGGGACACCTCCTGCTCCCACGAGCCGTCGGGCTTGATGTAAGTTACCACGCTGACGTTCTTGATTATATGTCCGTTGTGGCTTAGATAGTACCCAATCCTTCCCGTCATCACGCCGTTTGCCTTGCTAACTGCTTTGAGTCCCAGAAAAACTTCGTGACCGTATATGTACTTCTCTTCGGAGATGATGTGCAGGGAGTAGTCCGCGAGGAGCTTGACCCTAACGTCTATTGGAGCTTCACTGTAAGTGTTCCCCACCCTGGCCACCAGTTTTAGGGTGTACCTCCCGGTGTTCGCGTCCAATATCTCCACGGAGAGCGCATCCTGATAAGTTTGGTTGGG
>DRGF01000210.1 GCA_011050175.1 Thermococcus sp.
GCCCTTGAGATATGGCTCGGTGTTCCCCAGGAAAAGGTCGTTGAGACGGTTGAGGCGTGGACGGGCGTCCCCTTCTGGGTCGCGATAGGGCTGCCGAACGCTATCCAGAGCGCCATCGACGTCTTCGTAGGCCTCGCGGCGACTTTGCCGGTGTTAAGGCGCCTTCCGCATCTTCTCGATTAGCCTTTCTATGGCTTCTGTTTCCCTTTTTAGCTGGATATCGGCTTCCCTTATCTCGGCTCTGTGGGGATACTCCTAGAAAAGAAAAATGCAGCGTGCACAGCGTTTATTTCAGTTGCTAACAATTAAAAAGGGAAAATCATGGTTCTCAGAGATTCCGCAGTATCTCATCCCCTTCCATCGTCCTCTCGCAGTAGTGGCAGCGCACCTTTAGAGGCTCCCTTGAGACGACGTAGAACTTCGAAACCGTGTACTCGTGGTTGCTGACGCAGTTCGGGTTGGCACAGCGGAGGATTCCGGTTATCTCGTCCGGAACCTCGACCTTGAACTTCTCGGACACCTTATAGTCCCGCACTATGTTGACGGTGGCGGTGGGAGCGATGAGGGCTATCTTGTTGACCTCCTCCTCGCTCAGGAACCTGCCCTCCACCTTGACGATGTCCTTTCTTCCGAGCTTTCCGCTGTGGACGTTCGAGGCGAGAAGGAGAACGCCGCCGTTCGGCCTGTTGAGGCGGAGTATCTCGATGACCTTCAGCCCCTTTCCGGCGGGGATGTGGTCTATTACAGTTCCTTCCTTAATGGCGGTAACCTTGAGCTCGGCCATTCAAACCCCCTCCAGAACGCCAAGCGTTAATCCGAGCAGGGCCATCCTCACGGGGACTCCGGAGAAGACCTGCCTGAAGTAGAGCGCGTGCTCCGTCTTATCGACCTCCGGGTGTATCTCGTCGACTCTCGGGAGAGGGTGCATGACCTTGAGCGTTTCTTTAGCGTTTTTGAGGACGGAGCAGTTCACCTGGTAGCTCCCCTTGACCTTGAGGTACTCCTGCTCGTCCGGGAAGCGCTCGCGCTGGATTCTGGTGACGTACAGCACGTCCAGCTCTGGAATTGCCCCTTCCAGGTCGGTCGTCTCGTGGACCTTAACGCCCTTTTCGCGGAGCTCCTCTATGATGTGCTTTGGCATCCTCAAAAGCTCCGGCGAAATCAGGTACAGCTCGACGTCGTAGAAGGCCAAAGCCTCCGCCAGGCTGTGGACGGTTCTCCCGTACTTGAGGTCGCCGAGGAGGCCGATTGTGAGGCCGTCGATCTTTCCAAAGGCGCGCTTTATCGTGTAGAGGTCGAGGAGAGTCTGGGTCGGGTGCTGGTTGCTCCCGTCGCCCGCGTTGATGACGGGAATCTCTGCGACCTCCGCCGCCAGCCTCGCGGCACCCTCCATCGGGTGGCGCATGACTATAACGTCGCTGTACTGTTCGACGGTCTTTATGGTATCGGCCAAACTTTCGCCCTTCTTGACGCTCGTGCTCGCCGCGGAGGAGAAGCCTATCACGGAGCCTCCGAGCCGGTGCATGGCGCTCTCGAAGCTCAGGCGGGTTCTCGTTGATGGCTCGAAGAAGAGCGTCGCGAGAATTTTTCCCTTCGCGTAGTCGAGTGAGCCCTTCTCGTTGAGTTCCGTTTCAAGCCTTTCGGCAACCTTCAAAACAAACTCGATATCCTCTTTCGAGAAGTCCCTAACGCTTATCACGTCGCGTCCTTTCCAGTCCATATAAGCCCTTCTCGTGTAAATTTCGAAGGGTTTTTAAACGTTTTTTAACATAAACTTGTCGACGGTAACCCTTTAAAGCCGGGTTCAAAATTTCCATAACCTGGTTTTAGGGTGGTAGCATGAGGACGCCCAGCGTGTACGTAGCCGAGGAGCTGATGCCTTTTCTGAGGGCCAAGATAGCGGAGAGGCTTTACCGCGAGGGCATGAAGCAGTCCCAGATAGCCGAGTACCTCGGCATAACGCAGGCGATGGTGAGCAAGTATCTGGCCGGAAAGTATAAGGTGCCCCCCGCTGAGGTGGCCGAGAGGCTTGAAGAGCTGGCTAAGGACGTGTCTTCCTTCATACTATTTGGGGGGAGCAGAGAGGAGGCGGTGCTCCTTGTTGCGAGGCGTTTGTTGGAGCTCTTCCAGAACGGTTTCCTGTGCAGATTCTACGCGGAATACGCAGGGGTGAGTGAGGAGGCCTGCCGCTCGCTGTTCTCCGTGGGCCCCAGCCGGGGCGAGATTCTTGAGGTTCTGAACATGGCGCTCAACGAACTCCTGAGGGACGAAAAGTTCCCCGCCCTCATCCCAGAGGTCAGGAGCAACTTTGCTTACTCCCTCCCGTCGCCGCGGAGCATCGAAGACGTCGCGGCGATTCCGGGAAGGATAACCGCCGCCAAGGGGAAAGCCTTCGCGCTGCCCCCAGAGTTCGGTGCAAGCCGCTTCACTGCTGGAATACTGGTTGGACTGACAGAAATACGGCCCGAAATCAGGAGCGTCCTGAACATAAGGTACGGTGAGGACGTGGAGGAGGCACTCAAAAAGGCGGGCTTTAAAGTTGCAAGGGTTAAAACCGGCGGGCTGAGCGAGGACGAGGCTGTCAAGAAGATAGTTGAAGTCTTCAGGGATGAAGCTTACGATGCAGTAATCGACGAGGGCGGCCTTGGCGTCGAGCCCCTCGTTTACCTCTTCGGTAAAGACCCGGTCGATGTTGTGGAGAAGCTCAAGAGGCTGGTGAGGCACCTTTGAGGCAGAGGCTTCTCCTCCCCTACGTGCTCCTCCTTCTATTTCTGAACCTGGCCCCGAGGGTTCCGTCGTCGTCCATGGCCAACGGGGATAAACTGGCGCATTTCGCAATGTTCCTTCTTCTGGGCTTCATCGGCTTCGCCCGCTGGCCTTACCTCCTCCCGATTCCCTTCCTCACCGAGCCCCTCCAGCTCTTCATCCCGGACAGAACTTTCTCCCTCGCCGACATGGGCGCAAACCTAATAGGCTTCGCGCTCGGAGTCCTCTTTGGGTGGTTGTATGAAGGTCGTGACGAGGGAGCTCAACTTCTCAACGAGGGGTGAGATTGACCTGGTTGACATAACCCGCGAGGTCGAGAGGATTGTCATGGAGTCTGGGATAGAGAACGGGCAGGTTCTGGTCTTTGTCCCTGGCGCAACGGGTGCGGTAGTCACCATAGAACACGAGTCCGGCCTTCTGGAGGACTTCAAGAGAGCTTTGAAGGAGCTTGTTCCCAAAGGCAAAGGCTACCTCCACGACAGGATAGACAACAACGCCCACTCTCACCTTCGTGCCACTCTGCTCGGCGCGAGCGAGTGCTTCCCGGTCGTTGACGGCAGGCTCGTTAGGGGCACCTGGCAGCAGATTTTCTTCGTCGAGCTGGACGTCAGGCCGAGGCACAGGCGGGTTATAGTGCAGGTCATGGGGGAATGAGAACTCC
>DRGF01000182.1 GCA_011050175.1 Thermococcus sp.
AGCGTGTAGTCCAGCACTTTCTTGGCCTCTTCGATGTGCTCCGGATAGACGTTCTTGATCTCCGGGTGGAGCGCCTTGATGACCCTTCCGATGAGCACGAAGAGGGTTCCCGCGATAATCGGGAGCTCGTTCACGACGTCCTCCTCAAGCGGGATGTCGCCGGGTATCTTCGTGAGGACGTACTTCCTGATGGGCTCGATCTGGACGTTCTCCTCCTCGATGACTGCCCTGAAGAGGTTCAGGCTGTTCTTGAAACCCTTGGTAATCGGTATGTGGCGCATCTTTATCGTGCTCGAGCGCTCGGCCTTGGCGTTCTCGTAGGCGACCTCAAAGAGGTCAGCGAGCTTCTTCTCGACGATCTCCATCATCTCCTCGGCCCTCGGCTTGACGACCGCGAGCTCGCAGGTCCTCTCCAGAATTTTCTGGAGCTGTGGGTAGGGTATTATCATCTCCGCCATCTCTCATCACCCCCTACTCCACTGTTCTCGCCGGTATATTTTAGTAACCAGCGGTATATAAAACTTTCGGAGCGGGAGATTTTTAAGGGCGACCCTTTACTCTGCACCATGCTCGGAGTAATCCTTGCCTTTCCGGAGAAGCGCTCGGAGAACTACACGATACCGGTGAACGGCGAGCCCGTGGTAAGGCTCACCGAAAGGCGCCTCCTGATGAGCAAGAGGATAGACAGGGCAATCACGGTCGTCAGAAAGGACAGGCTGAAGACATACTCGCTCCACGTTTCAAACCCCGTTCCCGTAACAGCTAGGAATAAAATGGGGGCCCTCCTGAAGGCCCTTCCAGATGAACCGTTCTTCCTCGTTGAGGGGAACATGCCCCTGATAATGCCCTTCCTCGTAAACTACATGGTCGGCCTCTTCTACGAGAACGAACCCGAGGCGCTGATACCGGTCTGGAAGGACGGGACGGCGGAGGTCATGCACGCCATCTACGAACCCGAGGCGCTTGAGGACGCGATAAACGCGGCCGTGGTAGAGGGCTACAAGAGCCTGAGCAGAATAACGGATTTCCTCGACTACGAACCTCTGTCCATTGAGGAGCTCGTTAAGAGAAACTCCAAGGTGACGCTGGGCTTCTTCAGGGTGAGGAACCAGTTCGACGTCCGCTTTGCGGAGGAGACGCTGAGAAAGCTCTGAAAATTGAAACATCAAAAATCAAGGGGCCAGAAGCCTCACCCAATTTCCACCACTTTTCTGACCCTCTCCGCAACGACAACGGCAACGGCGGCTTTAATTGCATCAAACGGCAGGAACGGAGTGACGCCCAGGAAGAGGGCCCTTTTAAAGTCCCCGCCCAGGAAGAGGCTGAGCCTCAGCCAGCCGAGGAGGTATATAACCCCCACTCCTATGGCGGAGCCGATGAGAAGCCCCTTTCTACCGAACCTTTCGGCGAACAGCCCAGCAAGGTAAGCCGCTATCGGGAACGCCAATATATAGCCGCCGGTTGGACCGTAAAGGACGGCAAAACCGCCCTGAAGCTCCGCAAACACTGGAAGCCCTACCGCACCCATGGCCACGTAAGCGAGCTGGCTTAAAAAGCCGAGCCGAGCACCGAGGATCAGCCCGCTCAGGAGAACGAAGAGCACCTGAAGCGTTATTGGAACAGGACCTATTGGAATGCTTATTTGAGCGCCCACCGCCGTCAGGGCGGCGAAGAGTCCAGCAAAGGCCACGTCTTTACCTTTCATTTTATCACCCCTTTCGGCCATCGGAGAGCATACGTTAATCTTTAAAACGGTTTAGTTAACGAAATTCGATGGCCATGAAGGGACTCATCCGGAACAGCAGGGTCAAGAGGGGCATCCTGGGCATACTCCGGAACGGCGGAAGGGTATCCGGCGATGCGATGGCGGCGGAGCTGGACGTGTCCAGGGTGGCGGTGTGGAAGCACGTGAGGGAGCTGATAGCCCTTGACTACACAATAGACTCCTCCAGAAAAGGCTACACGCTCCTCTCCGAGCCGGGGGAGCCGTACCCGTGGGAGCTGGACGTGAGGAGCTATTACCTCCTGAAGGCATCCTCCACCATGGACGTGGCAGGAAAGCTCGCCGAGAACGGGGAGCCGGAGTGGACTTTCGTCATCGCCCGGGAGCAGACGTCGGGCAGAGGGCGCAGGGGGAGCCGCTGGGAATCCCGGCGGGGTGGACTTTACTTCTCCGTTATCCTCCGACCTGATATGAGGCTGGCGGACGTCTCAGAACTCCTGCCCCCGACGCTCGACGCGGTTGTTCGGACGCTGTCCCGCTATGGAGCCAGCGCGGAGACTAGAGGATGCGGGGTCTACGTGGAGGGGAAGAAAGCGGCCGGCGTGCTCGTGGAGGCCACGGGTGAGCTCGACAGGGTGAGGTACGCCCTCATTGGAGTCGGCCTCAACGTCTCAAACCCCGTGCCTGCGGATGCAGTCTCGCTTGCCGATGTGCTCGGCCATGCACCGACCCTCCTCGAGGTCTCCAAGGTTCTGTTCAGTGAGCTCCGAAAATCACTGGGAACTTTTTTAAAGGGCCGGACGGAAGTGGAAAGCGATGCTGAGAGTGGAGAACCTCTGGCACGTCTATGAGACCGGTAGAGAGGCCCTGAAGGGCGTAAGCTTCGAGATGGGTGAGGAGATAGTCGCGTTAGTCGGCCCCAACGGCTCGGGAAAAACGACCCTCGCGAAGCACCTCAACGGCCTCCTCAAGCCCACACGGGGCAGGGTGACCGTGGACGGCCTGGACACGCGCGAACACACCGTCGCCGAGCTGAGCAGGAAAGTGGGCTACGTCTTTCAAAACCCCGAGCACATGTTCTTCGAGGAGAACGTGTTCCGGGAGGTCGCCTTCGGGCCGCGGAACCTGGGACTGAGTGAGGAGGTGGTCGAGGAGAGGGTTCGGTGGGCCCTGAGGGCGGTCAATCTGGAGGGCTACGAGGAGAGGACGCCTTACTCCCTGAGCGGCGGTGAGAAACAGAGGCTGGCCATAGCGTGTGTCCTGGCGATGAAGCCCAAGTACCTCATTCTGGACGAGCCGACTACCGGACTGGACGCGAGGAGTTCTTCCAGTGTCATTGATGCCATAAAGAGGCTCCACTCCGAGGGGCACGGGATACTGATCATAACCCACGACATGGATCTGGTTCTGGAGCTTGCAGAAAGGGTTCTCCTGCTGCACGAGGGCAGGAAGGTATTCGACGGGCCTGTGGAGGAGTTCTTCTCGCTTGAGCTTCACGACTTCGGGCTTGAAAAGCCGGAGCTCCTCAGGATAAGCGAGCGCGCCGGAGTGGGCTTTGTGAGAAGCGTCCGGGAGCTGGTCGATGCCCTGGCGGGTGGTGCGTTATGATATACCTGTTCTACACAGAGAAGGACTCCGTTCTGCACTCCCTTGACCCCAGGGTCAAGATAATCGG
>DRGF01000087.1 GCA_011050175.1 Thermococcus sp.
CTCGCGTGGCCGACGTGGAGGTGTCCCGAAAGGTACGGGAAGGCGACGGTGATGTAGAACTTCTTTTCCTTGGGCTTGGCTTTTCTGTCGGGCTCAAAGACCTTCTCCTCAAGCCAGCGCTTCTGCCACTTTTCCTCAATGGCCTTGAAGTTAAGCTCAGCCATGGCCATACCTCCTCAGAATTTTTTCAAAAGAGCGTGAGTCATACTCCAGAATAGGGGAGTCTTTCAGGAAATCAGGCACGGTTGCGATTCCAGCGATGGAGAAGACACTCCCCCCTCATTGGCATCGGAGCGAGTAGGATTCCTGATATTTAAATCTTTTGGAAGCGGGGCCAGACGGGGTGGGCTGGCACCAGGGTATGCTGGGGTAGGGTAAAAACAAACGGTGGAGGAGGGTCTAAGGGGTGGGCTCTTCCACGGGGTTCAGCTCTAGCCTCTTTTCCCGCGCGACTGTGCCGTAGAAGCGGGCACTCTCCCTGGGGATTCTCCGGAAGTTCGCCCCTACTTCCACCAGCCCGAACTTCGGCTCGAACCCCTTGTCCCACTCGTAGTTGTCCATTAGAGACCAGTAGAAGTACCCTCTAACGTCAACGCCGTCTTTCAGGGCCCTGGCGACGTGGTACAGGTGCTGGGCGATGAAGTCAATTCTTTCCGCGTCGTTCAGGGTCGCTATGCCGTTCTCCGTGACGTAGATTGGCCGTTCGTAGCGGGAGGCCTCTTTCAGGACGGCGTAGATACCCTCGGGGCAGATTTTCCAGCCCATCTGGGTTCTGCCGTAGCCGCCGAAGTCGTAGCGGTACAGCCCTTCAACGGGATCCACGTTCCCTATGAGGTGGAGCGTGTAGTAGTTCACCCCTATGAAGTCAGCATCGCTCTCCCCCGTCCTCACAGTCCCGAGGGGGGTCTTCAGCTCTCCGGAGAACACGGCGTCGAGGAAGTACCAGTTCTGCAGGCTGTCAACCTCCCTCGCCACCTCCGCAGACGCGGGGGACAGCGGCCGTATCAGGGGCGAACTCTTGACGACTCCAACCTTGAACCTGCCACTCAGGAGCTCGTGTGCAATCCTGTGGGCCCGCAGGATGTTGGCCTCGACGGTGAAGGCCTTCTCCGCGTCCCCCCAGAACGGCGGCCAGTTGCCGGTCAGGTAGCCCTCTATCACAAGCTCCATCGGCTCGTTGAAGGTTGCGACGAGTTCGACGCCCTTAAGGAGTTCCGCGGCCTTGTCAACGTACTGCTCCCAGTACCTGAGGTTCTCATCTTTAGCAAAACCACCCTTCTTCATGAACCACAGGGGGCTTGTGAAGTGGTGGAGTGTGACGCTTGGAGTTATCCCTTTCTTAAGCAGGAGCTCAATAATTTCACGGTAGCGGTTGAAGGCCTCCTCGTTGAACCTGCCCTCCTCCGGGAAGAGTCTGCTCCACTCGATTGAGAAGCGGTAAGCATTGTAGCCGAGTTCCGCCATCAACTCGATGTCGTCCTTGTAAAGCTCCCAGTGGTTGCATGCTTTTCCTGATTTGTACGGGAGCTTTCCGATCTGCTCGTAGTACCACCAGTCGTTCCACTTGTTATCCCCCTCAACCTGATGGGCCGCCGTGGCGGTCCCGAAAAGAAAACCGTCGGGAAACCTAACTTTCATTTTCCTCTACCTCCAAAACCCTCAGCATCGCGAGCGCACTGGCGGCGCTCCACGCCTGCGGGCAGTTTGCGTATGGAACCGGCACCGGTTCACTGAAGCCGGCAAAAAGCTCGGGTATCTTTCCGAGCGCCCGGAAAGCCTTCAACTGCGCTCTGGCGAGCATCCTTGCCTCCCTCACCTTTCCCGCCCTCAGGAGGCCGAGGCATATGATGGCGTTGTCGTGGGGCCACACGCTCCCGTTGTGGTAGCTCATCGGGTTGTAGGCCCTCTCCTCCGTGCCGAGTGTCCGCACCCCGAGGCCAGAAAACAGGTCCGGCCTGAACAGCCTCTCCGCGGTCTCGTCTACGCGGTCTGCTATCCCGGTTATGAGGACGTGCCCCATGTTTGAGGAGGCGACCCCTACGGCCCTGCCCCTCCCGTCGAGGGCGAGTGCGTAGTGTCCATCCGTCCAGAAGTCCCTGTTGAACCTCTCCCTCAGCCCCCTGGCCGTTTTCAGGAGCATCTCCTCATCGAGGTCTGTGAGCCCAAGCTCCCCCGCGAGCCTGAGCGCCCAGTATGCGTAGGCCTGCACCTCCACGAGCGCGATTGGGTGGACTGCCTGCTCTCCGCTCTCGTCCGGTATGCTCCCCTTCCAGTCCTTCCAGCCCTGGTTCTCAAGGAGGCCCCTCCCGTAGCGTATGTAGCCTTCTCCCTCCTCAAGCCTGCGGAGTATCCAGCCAACCGCCGAGGTCAGGCTCTCCCTGAGCGTGCGTACTGTCCCCCTGTCCCCTGTCCTTGCCAGGTACTCGCCGGCCAGGGCCACATAGAGGGGGGTGGAATCAACGCTCCCGTAATAGGGCGAGAACGGGATTCTGCCGGCCTGGCACAGCTCTCCGAACCTGTACTCGTGGGGTATCTTCCCGGGCTCCTCCTCGCTCCTCTCGTCCATTTTCCTTCCCTGGAGCCTGGCCAGGGTCAGGAGGACGCCACGCGCAAGCTCTGGAAACGCGTCGAGAAGGAAGAACGAAGTCCACAGGCTGTCCCTGCCGAAGATAGCGGCGAAGTACGGGATTCCGGCAAGCGGAAAGAGGTTCCCGTCCACCCTCACGAGGAGGCGCTCAAGGTCTCTCGCCGCCATGCCCCCGATGTATGGCTCTGCCCTTGGAACGAGGAAGTCGAGCTTTATACCAGCCGGGAGCGGAGGGGCTATGGGGTAGCCGCCCTCGACAGAAGGCGTTGCCCGCAGGAAGCACATCTCGGTGCTCCTCGGCGCGACGGTTATCTTTCCGCTCTTCTCCTCTATCCTCAGCCGCCGCACCCTGCCGTCGGCTCCCTTCCAGACGAGGGTGTTGCCCTCCCGGAGCGGGTGCCTCTCAACTCTCCCCCAGTCTGCTTCGAGGACGTCCTCAAAAGGTGTGGAGTAGCTGAACGCCACGTCCACTTCAACTGGAGAGTCAGTCGGGTTGAAGACGAGCACCCTGTCGTGGTAGCCGTTCCCGGTTGTTATTCTCCTGATGACGTAGCACTTTCCGGCCCGGTAAACTGCAGTTATGCCCTCCTCTCCTGACACTTCAAGGAGCTTTGCCCCTTCAATGGAAGCCCCGACGCCCCGCAGAAAAATTGTATCGTATGCTATGTAGTCCGCTTCCCCCGAAATTTCGTTTAGAATCGCAATTTCGTGGCCATAAGAAGCCGTGAGCACGCTGTTTCACCCGTAGTGTGTATCTTGGGGAGTATAAAAGGTTTTTCAGTACTTCAGTTGTCATGGATGTGTTAAAA
>DRGF01000084.1 GCA_011050175.1 Thermococcus sp.
CTCTACGTGAAGCCGGAGAGGAAGGCCTTCTACGCCTCGACGGGCCTGGCCGACGACCTCGTCGTCACGGAAGACCTGAGCGCAATCCTCAATGACGACGGAATAATAGTCCCCCACGGCTCCTTCGTTGCATACCTCGGGCTAAAGGCGATAGAAAAAGCCGAGGCGAGGTTCTTCGGCAACAGGCGCTTCCTCAAGTGGGAGACCACCTTCCAACTGCAGGACAGGGCCCTCGACGAGGCAGGGATTCCGAGGGTAAGGGTGATTGAGCCGGAGGACGTCGAGCCCGAAAAGCTCTACTTCGTCAGGATTGAGGGGCCGAGGGGTGGAAGCGGGCACTTCATAGCGAAGGGGGGCGAGCTTGAGGAGAAGCTGGCTGAAATTAACGAGCCTCACAGAATCGAGGAGTTCATACCCGGGGCCTACCTCTACGCCCACTTCTTCTACTCGCCGGTCCTTGAGCGCCTGGAGCTCCTCGGCGTTGACGAGCGCGTCCTTATTGCCGACGGAAACGCCCGCTGGCCGGTCAAGCCCCTCCCTTACACGATAGCGGGGAACGTCGCCGTCGCCCTGAGGGAGTCGCTCCTTCCGAGGCTCTACGACTACGGCCTGGCCTTCGTCGAGGCGATGAGGAAGCTTGAACCTCCGGGTGTCATAGGGCCGTTTGCGCTCCACTTTGCCTACGACGGGGACTTCAGGGCGATAGGCTTTGCATCGAGGATTGACGGCGGCTCCAACGCGCTCCACTGGTACGGGAGCCTTTACTGGCGGGAGCCGATGAGCATGGGGCGGAGAATAGCGCGCGAGATAAAGCTCGCCCTCGAAGAGGAGAAGCTTGAGGAGGTGGTATCTTGACCTACACAGGCAGGACTCTGGGAATCGGCCTGATGGAGGGTAGGCCCTTCGCGTTCTACCTCCTCTGCTCCCGCTCTTTCCCCAAGAGGAGGGCAATCGTGAGGGAAAACGCCGTCTACATCGAGAACCTGACGGAGACGGACAACCCTTACGTTAGCTACCCGGTCGTCAGGCTCCTTGAAGACTACGCGGTCGTCACCAACGGCCTGCAGACGGACTTCATCGCCCAGGCCCTTGAGTGGGAGAGCCCGAAGAAGGCCCTAATCCACGTTTTGGACGCCCTAGACTACGAGAGGGACGACTACAACACGCCGAGAATAGCCGGGATAATAGGAGGAGGCGGAAGGGGCTGGCTCGGCTTCGCAGGTAGGGAAGAGTTCTGGGTCAAAGAGCTGGAACTGAAGGAAGGCAAGGCCTTCGTTACTGCCACGTACAACCTCGGCTTCGCTGAGATGGAATTTCCGCCCTTTGAGACCGAGGAAGGGCTGGTGGAGAAAGTCATGGAGTTGCCCTTTGAGAACAAGGTGCTCGCTATCGGGGTCTTGGGAAAAGAAAACGGTTGGGGGCTGGCAGTCAGCCCCAGACATTGAGGACTTCTTTCATCTCTTTTTCAAGCGGCTCTGCCCTTGTGGCGAGGCTCACGAGCACCATAACAATGGCAGACACCAGCGCCCCGCTGACGTAGATGTACTCCCAGTACTGGAAGGAAACGAGGCCGGTTACTCCGAGCACCGCGGTCAGGGAGCCCGCCGCCATACCCGCCAAAGCACCCTCTTTTGTGGCCCGCCTCCAGTAAATGCCGAGCACGAGGGGTACGAAGACGCCGGAGGTATATACATCGTAGGAGTATATCAGCAGCTCCACAATGCCCTGGATAGCGAGCGCCGCCCATAGAGACAGCAGGCCGATGGCCACGGTGGTTATCACCGAGAGTCTCAGCAGCTTCTTTTCGTCGGCTTCTGTGTTGATGAAACTGGCGTAGATGTCCTTCACCACGTGGGATGTCGCCGCAGAGAGCAGGGAATCAGCAGTGCTCATCACTGCCGCCAGAACGGCCGCCACGAATATTGCCCCCACGTCGCTCCCGAAAACCGTGATGACCAGCGCGGGCACTGCGGTCTTCGGAGAGCTTATTATTGATTCCGGGTTTCCTGAGAGGGCTATGGCCAGCATACCCGCAAGCGCCGGCAGGAAGGAGAGCGCCATGAGAAGTGCGCCGGCGTATATCGCACCCTTCCTTGCCGTCCTCTCGTCCTTTGCCGCGAACAGCCTCTGGTAGAAGTCCTGGCCGATGAGGGTGTACATCACCGTGGCCACTAGTGTTAATGCCAGCAGAGACGTACCCAGCGAGGTGAAGCTGAAGTAGCTCGAAGCCGGCTGGGGGAGGCCTTGAATGTCCTCCAGTGCACTCCTGAGGCCGTTTATTCCTCCTACCTTCATGAGGCCCAGAACAACGGCCACGAAGATTCCGACGCTTCCGATGGTCACCTGGAGGAAGTCCGTGAGTGCCACTGCCCACATTCCAGAAAATGCCGTGTAGGCTATGAAGACCAGCGTTGCAAGCACCGCTCCAGCAGTGCCGGGCAGTCCAATGGCCTCGAAGACTGCCGAAGCCGCCCAGACCTGTGCCCCTAATATGCCGACGAGCGCCAGTAGCGACAGCATGGCGGCAAGCAAGCGGAGGGTCTTACTCTTATAGCGCATCTCCAGAACGTCCGGCACGGTGTAAAGTGCCAGCGCGCGCATGGGCCTCGCAAGGGTCAGACCGAGAACCAGAAGCCCCAGGCCGCAGGCGAGGCCGTACCAAATTCCACCTAACCCGTACGTTGCACCCCAGCTAGCTCCGCCCAGGATGAAAGCCACCACCATAGTGGGTGGCTGCGAGGGTTCCAACGGTAAGTCCCAGTCCCAGCCTCCTTCCGGCAAGCAGGAAGTCGGCCGAGGTCTTGATGTACTTCCGCGCGTACGCTGATATCGCTAGCATCGCTCCCATGTAAACCGCTATTGTCGTCCATATTACGTCCATTCTTGACACCTCAATACAGTAGTCGAAGAAGACCGTTACATACTATAACTTTTTTCCATGAAATCATGTAACAACGGCGAAATGGACAACTTATCCCTGCCCATTTTTGTCGTTCTGACACACAGCTTTTCAGGCTTCACCGATACCCTTATTAGCGCTAAGGCCGTCATCTTAATGGTGATTCTCGTGGAAGACCCATACATCTGGATGGAGAACCTGAGTGATGAACGCGTTCTAAATCTGGTTGAAGAAGAGAACAAGCGCTTTAGGGAGTTCATTGGGAAGTTAAACGACGAACTGTTCCCCGAGGTATGGGAGTACTACTCAATGCCGGCCCTCCACTCGGCGAGACTCACAGAGAAGGGCGTAATCGCGATGTATAAAGAGAAAGACAGGCAGGTCATCAGGTGGCTCGGCGGGAAGATCATAGTTGACTCCAAGGCCCTTGAGGAAGAGCTCAACGACGAGGTTCTCCTCCAGGGGTTCACGGCGGACAAAAACGGGAAGTTCCTCGC
>DRGF01000083.1 GCA_011050175.1 Thermococcus sp.
CGGCCAGCGGTGATACATCTTGAGCTCATCGATGCTCCCGTCCGGCTTCTTGACCTTGGCTATGACCTCCTCAATGGTGTAGTCGCCCTCCTCGACTATCTCAACAATCTCTCCCTCAACCCAGGGCGGGACGAGAATGCGGTGCTCGATGATGCTCGTCTCCGGGACGACACCAAGAATATCGCCGCCAACAACCTTGTCGCCGACCTTGACCCTCGGGGTGAAGTGCCACTTCTTGTCCCTTGGGAGGGCCGGGGCGGTGAGACCCCTTGCAATGAAGTCGCCGCTAAGTTCCCTGAGAACCTCAAGCGGCCTCTGAATTCCGTCGTACATTGCGGTGAGCAGTCCCGGGCCGAGCTCAACGCTTAGAGAAGCGCCGGTTCCTTCAACCGGCTCGCCCGGCCTTATACCTGCAGTTTCCTCGTAGACCTGAATGACCGCCTTGTCACCCTCAAGGCGGATGATTTCTCCGATGAGTCCCATTTCACCGACGCGAACCACTTCGTACATCTTGCTTCCTTTCATTCCGTCAGCAACGACGAGTGGACCGGTAACACGAATTATCCTTCCCATTTTCCGTCACCTCTTCAGCTCAACACCAATTGCCCTTCTAACTATCTCTTTAATTGCCTCTTCACCAAGCCTGGAGCCAGACTTGTCCGGCACCTGAAGGATGATTGGAAACGTAACATCTGGGAGCTCAATCTTCTGGACGAATCTCTCGGTTATCAGGATTATTCCTATGTCGTCCCTCTCGACGAGCTCCTTCAGCTTGTTCCGAAGCCGCTCCATATCCAGCGGGGTGTCTTCGAAGGAATAAACCTCATGGGCACCGGCCAGCCTGAAGCCGAGCGCGGTGTCCTTATCGCCGAGCACGGCTATCTTCATGCAGCATCACCCGCGAGTTCCTTTATCCTCTCTGGCTCAACCCCGTCCTCGATGAGCTTCGCTATCGCCCTGAGCTTCCTGACCTCGCGCTCCTTCTGAAGGATGTAGCCGAGCGGTGCGGCCACGCTTAGCGGGTAGAACCTGCTGAGTTCGTTCATCCTCTCAAGAATGTGCCTGTCAAGGGCCCTCTCGAGAACGCCGAGGTCCCTCTCGACCTCTTCCCTGACGTCCCTGATGACCGGACCGTACCTGGTGGAATCCAGCTCGGCCAGTGCCATACTGAGGTCGTCCACGTGCAGGAGGGGGTCGAGCCTGACGCTTCCGCCGGGTATGAGCATGGGCCTGATGTCCTCCGCAGACATTCCGGCGGCCTTGGCCCTGAGGACGGTGAGGATGTTCAGTTTGTCTATCTTCAGCCTGACGAACTCCTCAAGGATGATGCGTTCATCCTCCTTTTTGGAGAGGGCATAGCTGAGCAGCTTATTGTAGTGCCTCCTATAGAGTTCGGTCTCAAACTCCTCGGGGGAAATCTCACCGAGCAGGAGCTTCTGGTACGGCTCCTCGTAGGGAGTGCCCTCCAGCACGACGAGTATTTCCTCCATTGTCTTTGCCTCTGCAATGGCCTTGACCTTAGGGAGCATGGTTCCGATTTTCATGACGTAGTCCGACGCCGGCTCACCCGCCAGCTTGGCCTTCACGACGCTCGCCACGTTCCTGACGTCCCATTCCTCAAGCATGAGCCTGAAGAAGGGGGCGGACCTCTTGGGGAGGATTCTAACCATAAGCTCGTACGTGCCGGCCAAAGCTCTCTCCAGGGCCCTTTCAATCTCCTCAACGGTGTAGTCCGAGACGCCCGCGAGGTAGTCCTTGTATTCCGTGTCCTCAAGGCTTACGACGAAGTTCTGGAGTGTCCTGCTCTCCGCCAGCTCGTTGAACCTCTGTTCGCTGAGGAGCTTCGCCTCCATGGCCCTTATTCTGGCGTTGGGATAGGAATAGGGGGTGTATTTCCAGATTATCCTTGCCGTTTTATATCCCACCCACGTGAACACCACTGCAAGGGTAGTGTCGAGTATTCCGCTCACCGCTCCTGGTTCCATCGCCCTCACCCAAAGAGAGCCTTGGCTATTTCCGCCCTAAGCTCACCTTCGAACCTCTCTATTCTGGACTCGAAGGTGTTGTCAACCCTAACCGTGCCGTCAGCGGTCTCGATGATGAGGCCGCCGATTGTGGGGACCGGTTCACCGAGGGTAACCTCAACGTCCCTTCCGAGCTTTTCAGCCAGGGCCTTCTTGAACTCGCTGAGCCTGTCCACAAGGAGTTTCAGAGTCCTCTCGTTGGAGCGGACGACGACACTGTCTATGTTGAGCTCCCAAATCGCCTGAACCGCAAGGTCAACGAGCATCGGAAAGTACTCCTCGTCGGGGAGCTCAGCGAGCCTTTCCCTGAGGGCGGTTATTACTTCCTGAATGAGCGCCTCCTGGACTGCGAGCCTCTTCTTCCTGACCTCAAGGCGGGCGTTGGCTATTATGCGCTGTTTCTCTATCTCGGCCTGGGTCTGGGCCTTTCTCATTATCCACTCCGCCCTGGCCTCGGCCCTCTTTCTCGCTTCCCCCTTAATCTTCTCAGCTTCCTTCTGAGCCTCACGGAGGATATACTGTATCTTCTGCTCCGCTTCTCTGTTTATCTCCTGAATTATCAGCTCTGCTCCATTCATCCTCCTTCCTCCTCGCTGCTATAAAGAAATTTAAGCGGAGTCAGAAGCCGACTCCGGTAACTATCATGATGAGGGCACCGACGAGACCGAAGATTGCCATAGTCTCGGCCATAGCCGAGAATATGATTCCCTGGGTGAAGGTCTTCGGGTTCTTGGCAACGGCACCGATGCTTGCGCTGGCTATGATTCCCTGCGGTATGGCCGACAGGCCAGTGAGGCCAACGGTAAGTCCCGCACCGAGGAGGATGGCGCTCTTAACTATGTGATCCATGCTGTTCGGGTCGGTGAACTTGAAGCCGCCACCGAGGATTCCCGAGACCATCAGGATAAGGAACAGGGTAATGAGTCCGTAAATGCTCTGGGTCATTGGCAGACCCTCGAGGATGAGGGCGTTCTTGAAGTTCTTCTCGTCCTCGGCGACCACTCCGGCAGCGGCTGCACCGGCTATTCCAACACCGAACGCAGAGGCTGCACCTGCTATACCTGCGGCAAGCGCCGCACCAAGGGATACGTAAACTATCGGATCCATCTTTCATGCACCTCCTTAAGCTTCAAACTCTAGCTCAGACACTTCCCTTTTTGCCCTGAAGGGCTCGAAAGGCTTACCTTCACCTGAGTAAAACGTACCGAAAAATTCAACGTACTGGAGACGGAGCGAGTGGACAAACGCTCCGAGGGCGTTGATGGCGACCGAAAACAGATGGCCGCCGGCAAAGAGTATGAGACCTATGACTATGCCTATCGGAACCGGGCCTATGCTGATGCCCCAGACCATCTGCAC
>DRGF01000073.1 GCA_011050175.1 Thermococcus sp.
TTCCAGCGCGTTCTTGAGGTGCTGAAGAAAGAGCTTGAAGGGCAAAACTTTTAAAGTAACTGGGTGTAACTATATTCGGAGGTGGTTAAGATGGTGAGCGAAAGGATGCTGAAGGCCCTGAACGAGCAGCTTAACAGGGAGCTTTATTCTGCTTACCTGTACTTTGCGATGGCGGCCTACTTCGAGGACATGAACCTTGAGGGCTTCGCCAACTGGATGAAGGCCCAGGCCGAGGAGGAGCTCGGCCACGCGCTGAGGTTCTACAACTACATCTACGACAGGAACGGCAGGGTCGAGCTGATGGAGATCCAGAAGCCCCCGAAGGAGTGGGAGTCACCGCTCGCCGCTTTCGAGGCAGCCTACGAGCACGAGAAGTTCATAAGCAATTCCATAAACGAGCTCGCGGCCCTTGCGGAAGAGGAGAAGGACTACGCGACTAGGGCGTTCCTCGAGTGGTTCATAAACGAACAGGTCGAGGAGGAGGCCAGCGTCAAGAAGGTGCTCGACAAGCTCAAGTTCGCCAAGGACAGCCCGCAGGTTCTCTTCATGCTCGACCAGGAGCTCGGTCAGAGGGCTCCGAAGCTTCCGGCGCTTCTCATCCCGCAGGGAGAGTGATTTCTCCCCTTTGACCTGTTCTTTTCACGCCTTTTCTAATTACCCATATCTGGGAAGAAAGGTTTTAATAGTGCGCTTTTCTACCCAAATACGGGTAAAACGAAACGGTGATGTTCATGCTGAAGGTGGAAAACCTCCATGTTAATGTTGGAGACAGGGAAATCCTGAAGGGGGTGGGCTTTGAACTCGGAAGCGGCGAGCTCCACGTCGTCATGGGGCCGAACGGGAGCGGTAAGTCCACACTGGCCTTAACGATAGCGGGACACCCGAGATACAAGGTTATTGACGGCAGAATAATCTTTGAAGGTGAGGACATTGCAGGTCTGTCACCCGAGGAGAGGGTCAAGAGAGGAATCTTTCTCAGCTTCCAGCACCCGGTTGAAGTTGAAGGCGTCAAGATCATCCAGTTCCTCCAGAGGATTTTGAAAAACCTCAAGGGCCTGGACGAAGTTGGGGCCTACGATGTTATTTTCAACGCTGTCCAGGAGCTTGGACTCGACGAGTCAATGCTTTCAAGGTTTCTCAACGTTGGGTTCTCCGGTGGTGAGAGGAAAAAGCTTGAGATGCTCCAGGCCTACCTTGTGAAGCCGAAGCTGCTGATCCTTGACGAGCCGGACAGCGGGGTTGATGTCGACTCCCTCAAGGTAATAGCGGGTGTCATAAACAAGCTCCACGAGGAGGGCACGTCAATCCTTCTGATAACCCACTACGGGAGGATTCTGGAACACCTCAGGCCCAATAGGGTGCACGTCATAAAGGACGGCAGGCTCGTCACTTCTGGCGGCCCTGATCTGGTGAAGACGATAGAGGAAAAGGGCTTCGCGGCGGTGGGAGCTGTATGATCGAGCACACGAGGCTTGAGGAAATCCTGAAGGCTGGTTCCCTTGAGGAGATACTCGGCACCGCCGTTCCGTATCCAAAGGAGATAGAGCTCAAGGGGAAGATAACCAGGGACACCGTGGAGGAGCTTTCGAGGATAAAGAACGAGCCCGAGTGGATGCGCAGGCACAGGCTAAGGGCGCTGGAACTTTTCGAGAAGCTCCCAATGCCGAAGTGGGTCATCGGTGTTGAGGAGCTCGACTTGGACAACCTGATCCTTTACACAAAGCCGGAGCTCCAGAACGAGGTGAAGGACTGGGACGACCTACCCGAGAACATCAGAAAGACCTTCGAGAGGCTCAACATTCCGGAGATAGAGAAGAAGTTCCTCTCCGGCCTAACGGCTGTCTTCGACAGCGAGAGCGTCTATTCCCAGCTCAAGGAAGAGTTCGAGAAGATGGGCATTATAATGCTCCCGATGGAAGAAGCGGTGAGGAAATACCCCGACCTGGTCAAGAAGTACTTCGGAAAGGTCTTCCCGGCCGGGGAGCACAAGTTCTCGGCTTTACACCACGCCCTCTGGAGTGGCGGGGCTTTCGTCTACATCCCGAAGGGGGTTAAAGTCCCGTTCCCGATTGAGGCGTTCTTCGTCATAGGCTCCGCCCTTGAGGGTCAGTTCGAGCACACCCTCCTTGTGGCGGACGAGGGGAGCTACGTCCACTTCATCGAGGGCTGCAGCGCACCGATGTACAAGGGCTTCTCCTTCCACGACGGTATGGTCGAGATATACGCCCACAAAAACGCCACCGTCAAGTTCACAACGATACAGAACTGGAGCAGGAACGTCATCAACTTCAACAACAAGCGCGCGATAATCGAGGACAACGCCTACGTCGAGTGGATAGAGGGGAGCATAGGGAGCAAGGTGACATACACCTACCCGTCGAGCGTCTTGAAGGGCGACGGCGCGAGGACAGCTCAATACGTCGTTTCGCTCAGCAACGGGCCGTTCCTCAAGGACACCGGAGCGAAAAGCATCCACATCGGAAAGAACACCAGCTCGAAAATAGTCTCCAAGAGCATAAGCGCCAATGGTGGAATAAACATCTACCGCGGCCTCGTCAGGATAGCCAAAGGGGCCGAGGACTCCACGGCGACGGTTTCCTGTGACTCGCTCATCCTCGACGGGGAGAGCAAAGCCTACACTTACCCGCACAACCAGAACGACGAGCCGAGCGCGAGCATAATCCACGAGGCAACGACAGGAAGGCTCAGCGAGGACAAGCTCTTCTATCTGAACGCGAGGGGGATAAAGGAGGAAGAGGCCAAGAGCCTCATAGTGCTCGGCTTCATAAGCGATATCCTCGAAGGCCTGCCCTTCGAGTACGTCGAGGTGCTCAAGAAGGTCATAGAGCTTGAGTTCAGCGAGGTTGGAGGTGTTGGCTGATGCGCTCTAACGGACTTTCTAAAGAGCACGTTCATTCAATCACGAGAGAGGCGCTTGAGACGCTCACATACCAGAAGTACGGCGACAGCCCGACGATTAAGAGCTATACAAACTGGAAGCTCTTCGAGGAGAACTCGCCCCTGAGGCTCTCCACAGAGGCAGAGGCCAGGGACGTCCCGATAGAGGGGCACGTTGTTCTCTCCGGGAGCGAGGCGGAGTTCAACCTTCCTGCCGGCGTCGAGCTGAGCGAGGGGACCTTAGGCCTCTCCCAGCCCGAGGAGTCGAGGATACTCGGCTTCCACTTCTACGCACTCAAAAAAGCGTACAGGCTAAAGATTACCCAGGACCTGGTGGAGCCGCTCGTTATAGTCTCCCACCTGTCTGGGGGGGCATTCATAAGCCACCACATCAGTATTGAGGCCGAGAACGTCAGTGCCCCGGTAATAATCTACGACATGGCGGAAAAGGGGGCAAAGTCCCTCGTGGTGGAGCTCAA
>DRGF01000046.1 GCA_011050175.1 Thermococcus sp.
ATGGCCTCGTAAACAGTCCTCTCGGCCTTTTCAGGGTCGCCTTCTCCGAGGCCCTGGCCGACCAGGGCAGAGGCAGCGACATTGAAGCCGAAGGCCGGCATGTATGCTATGCTCTCAACGCGGAGGCCGACCTGGTGTGCTGCGAGGGCCACAGTCCCAAAGCGGGTCACTATGCTCATGTAGATGAAGTTGTAAAAGCTGAATATCCCGCGCTCGATCATGGTGGGGATTCCTATGCGCAGTATCCTCACCACCATTTCCGGGTGAAATCTCCAGCTCGGCCGGAACCTGAGGACGAGCCTTCCACTCCAGAGGAGGTAGAGGCCGAGGAGGAATGAGAAGGTTATTCCTATGCCGGACGCCCAGGCAGCCCCGACAGGGCCAAGTCTGGGGAAGCCGAACTTTCCGAACACCAGGAGGTAGTCAAAAACCGCGTTCACGACGTTCATTAGGATGCCCAGCTTCATGGGGGTCTTCGTGTCGCCGGCGCCCCTAAGGGCGGAGAATGCAGTAAAGCCTGCAAACCGAATCGGGTAGAACGCGAAGAGCACTTTTATGTACTGATAGCCGAGCTCAACCACATCCCCGCTCGCGCCCATTATCCTCAGGACGTCGTCGCCGAGAAACCAGCCGAATAGCATGACCGGGACACCGAGGAGGAACGACAGGTAGATGCTCTGCTCAAGTGCCAGGGTAGCGTTCTCGTTGTCTTTCGCTCCAACGAACCTCGCCACCAGCGCCAGGGTTCCAGTTGCGACGGCCGCCATGATGGGCATCATGAACCAGCTCACCTGCCCGCCGAGGCCGACCGCGGCCAGGGCAAGAGCTCCGAGCTGGCCGACGATCATCATGTCCACTAGGTTGAGGAGTGTCTGAGAGATGTTGCCCATTATCGCGGGCCAGGCAAGCTTCCATAGCCTCCGCTGGTTCTCGTTGAGATGCAGCATTAAGACGTCCCTCTAAACGGTAAAATTGATGTGGGAGTTAAAAGGATTATGGTCTGCCGTGTTATCCACTATACGCACGAGAAGAGATGGAACCAAAGGAAAAGAAAAAATTCAGAGGAGGTTCCTCTTCTTCTTCCACTTGTGGGACCAGCTGTACTTCCTCATGCGCCTGCTCCTGCCGAAGCCGCACGAGGCGCAGTAGCCCTTCTTGACGTTGTAGGCGCGCTTTCCACAGCGCCTGCACCTGATGTGAGTTGGAGTGTGGTTCCTCCTGCCCTTTGGCCCAGTTCCCGCTCCCATGGTATCACCTCGCCAGGTAATGAATTCACTCTATCTCAACCGGGGAGATGGCAAGAACGTTGTCTCCCCTGATGACGATTTTACCGTACTTCTTAACTTCCTCGCCGTCCTGCATGAGGGAAGCATCGGCGAGGACAACGTTCAGGTGGATGTCGTAACCGATGAGCTTACCCCTGAACTCCGAACCCCTCTTGAGGAGCACGAGGACATCCTTATCAAGGGACTTGTGGATAACATCGAGTGGTCTTTCCGCCATTTTCACGCACCTCCAAATAATCAAAGTTCGTAACGATAACGAGAGAAACGGTTTATAACTCTTTCCGTCCGCAGAGGGAGCGTTGGCACTTGGACAATGCCTTCCCCAAAAGGTTTTTATGAAAGTCCCCGACTCGGTTTTCAGGTGGTGAGTAATGGGAGAGACGCCCGACAGATACGAGATTCTCCAGGATCTGATGAGGAGAAGGGGCTTTGCATGGGGTAGCTTTGAAATCTACGGCGGTTCACGCGGATTCTACGACTACGGCCCGCTCGGTGCGACCATAAAGAGGAAAATCGAGCGGAAGATACGCGAGGCCTTCCAGAGGGAGGGCTTTTTCGAGCTTGAAACGCCTGACATAACGCCGGAGAAGGTCTTCATCGCGAGCGGCCACGTTGAGAAGTTCGTTGACCCCCTCGTCGAGTGTAAGAAGTGCGGCGCAAGGTTTAGGGCCGACCACATAGTGGAGGAGGCCCTTGGAATAGACACAGAAGGTATGAGCGCCGAACACCTAACCGAACTCATCTGCGAGCACGGGATAAAGTGCCCCAAGTGCGGCGGTGAGCTCGGCGAGGTTTGGTACTTCAACCTCATGTTTGAGACCAAAATCGGCCCCTACGGCGACCAGAAGGGCTACCTGAGGCCGGAAACGGCGCAGGGTATCTTTGTGAACTTCAGGCGCCTAAACGCTTTCGCAAGGAACAAGCTCCCCTTCGGTGTCTTCCAGATTGGAAAGGCTTACCGCAACGAGATTTCGCCGAGGCAGGGCATGCTCCGCCTTAGGGAGTTCACACAGGCCGAGGCGGAGATATTCTTCAACCCCGAGGAGACAGAGCACCCGCACTTCGACGAGGTCAAGGACGAGGTTCTGCGGCTCTATCCGATAGAGCACCAGCTCAAGAACCTCGGCGAGATTGAAATCACCGCAGAGGAGGCGGTAAAGCGGGGCTACGTCATGAACACTTTCTTTGCGTACTACATGGTCATGGTCAAGCGCATCCTCCTCGACATCGGCATTCCGGAGGAGAAGATTCGCTTCCGCCAGCAGCTGCCCGAGGAGCGCGCGCACTATTCCCGCGACACCTGGGACGCCGAGATTCACAGCGAGCGCTTCGGCTGGGTGGAATGCGTTGGAGTGGCCAACCGCGGTGATTACGACCTCAGCAAACACATGAAGATGAGCGGGGCGGATTTAACCGTCCTCATTCACTACGACGAGCCCAGGATAGTCAAACATCTCAAAGTGAGCCTCAACATGAAGCGCGTCGGGCCCAAGCTGAAGAAGGACGCCAAGAGGATAAACGAACTCATCCAGAGCTGGGACGAGGAGAAGCTGAAGAATCTGGTAGAGGTCTTGGAGAGGGACGGCAGGATCACCATTGAAGGCTACGAGCTTGAGAAGGACGACTTCATCATCAAGGAAGTCGAGGAGAAGGTGACCGGCGAGAAGATAGTGCCGCACGTCCTTGAGCCGAGCTTTGGAATTGACAGGCCGTTCTACCTACTCCTTGAGAACAGCCTCGTCATCGAGGAGGACAGGACCTACCTCAGGCTCAAGAAGGACATGGCACCGATCGAGGTGGCCGTGCTCCCGCTCGTCGCCAAGGAGCCCCTCAAGAGCATCGCCTATAATGTCTTCAGGACGCTCCAGAAGGAGGGCTTCATAGCAGTCTACGACGAGAAGGACACGGTGGGAAGGCGCTACATGCGCTACGACGAGATTGGAACGCCCTACTGTGTGACTATAGACAACCAGACGCCGGAAGACAACACAGTCACGATCCGCGACCGCGACACGAGGGAGCAGACGCGCGTAAGCATCAAGGAGCTTCCGGAGAAGCTCAGGGGGCTGATTTTCG
>DRGF01000014.1 GCA_011050175.1 Thermococcus sp.
GAGGTGAGAGGAGATGACGTTGCTTGATCCGCTGGCGAACGCTCTCTCCCACATAACCAACAGCGAGAGGGTCGGAAAGAATGAGGTCTACCTCAAGCCGGCTTCCAAACTCATGGGAGAGGTTCTCAGGGTTATGCAGGAGAACGGCTACATCGGCGAGTTTGAGTTCATAGACGATGGAAGGGCCGGCATCTACAGGGTGCAGCTCATAGGTAAGATCAACAAGGCTGGAGCGATAAAGCCGAGGTTCCCAGTCAAGGCCAGGGAGTACGAGGCCTGGGAGAAGAGGTTCCTTCCGGCCTTCGAGTTCGGTATCCTCATCGTCTCGACCTCCCAGGGTGTCATGACCCACAAAGAGGCCATAGAGAAGGGAATCGGCGGAAGGCTGATAGCCTACGTCTACTGAGGTGAGAGAGATGCCGATAGACGCGTGGGTAAAGGAAGAGGTTGAGATTCCAGAGGGAGTCGAGGTCACCGTTGAAGGAAACACCGTCAAGGTCAAGGGTCCCAAGGGCGAGCTCGAGAGGGAGCTCAAGTACCCGGGCGTTCAAATATTCGCCGAGGACGGTAAGGTCGTCGTATACAAGGAGTTCCCGAGGAGGAAGGACGTGGCCATAGCCAGGACCTTCAAGGCCCACATAGCGAACATGATAAAGGGCGTCACCGAGGGCTTCACCTACAAGCTCAAGGTCGTCTACAGCCACTTCCCGATGACCGTCAAGGTCCAGGGCGACGAGGTCGTCATCGAGAACTTCATCGGTGAGAAGAACCCGAGGAGGGCCAAGATACTGCCCGGCGTTACCGTCAAGGTTATGGGACAGGAGATCCTCGTAGAGGGCGCTGATAAGGAGGCGGTCGGCCAGACCGCTGCCAACATCGAGCAGGCCACCAGGATAACCAAGTGGGACAGGCGTGTCTTCCAGGATGGTATCTACATCGTTGAGAAGGCTGGTAAGCCGATAAAGTTCTGAGGTGTGAGAAATGAACGAGAAGGCGAGACTCCTTAGGATAAGGGCCAGGATCAAGAGGAAGAAGCCGAGGTTCCTCCGCCAGGAGTGGTGGCGCTATCCGAAGTTCAAGAACAACCCGAAGTGGCGCAGGCCTAAGGGAATTGACAGCAAGATGAGGCTCAAGAAGAAGGGCAAGCCACGCTCACCCAGCATAGGCTGGAGCTCCCCGAAGGCCGTTCGCGGTCTCCACCCGAGCGGCTACGAGGAAGTCCTCGTCCACAACGTCAAGGAGCTTGAGGCTATCGACCCGACCAGGCAGGCCGCAAGGATAGCGAGAACCGTTGGTGCCAGGAAGAGAGAGGCCATACTCGCCAGGGCTAAAGAGCTCGGCGTGAAGGTACTCAACCCGTGAGGTGAGGCTCATGCTCAAGACACAGAGAAGGATTGCCGCTGATTTGTTGAAGTGCGGTGAGAACAGGGTCTGGATTGACCCTGAGAGGATTGACGATGTCGCCGCCGCTATCACTAGGGAGGATATCAAGAGGCTCATCAACGACGGCGTCATCAAGAAGAAGCCCGTTAAGGGCCAGAGCAGGGCCCGCGCTAGGGCTTACCAGGAGGCCAGGAAGAAGGGCCGCCACAGGGGCCCGGGAAGCAGGAAGGGTAAGAAGACCGCCAGGATGGGCAAGAAGGAGCGCTGGATGATGACCATCAGGGCCCTCAGGAAGGAGCTCAGGAAGCTCAAGGCAGAGGGCAAGCTCGATGAGCACACCTACAGGAGGCTCTACATCCGCGCTAAGGGTGGTCAGTTCAAGAACAAGAGGCAGCTCTACCTGTTCATGCAGGAGCACGGCATACTGAATGAGTGAGGTGAGAGAGATGGCACACGGACCGAGATATAGGGTTCCGTTCAGGAGAAGGAGAGAGGGTAAGACTAACTATCACAAGAGGCTCGCCCTCCTCAAGTCTGGAAAGCCCAGGCTTGTCGTGAGGAAGACCCTCAACCACCACATCGCTCAGATTGTGGTTTACGACCCGAAGGGTGACAAGACCGTTGTTTCGGCTCACACAAGGGAGCTTATGAGGGACTTCGGCTGGAAGGGCCACGGCGGCAACACGCCTTCAGCCTACCTGCTCGGTCTCCTCATAGGCTACAAGGCTAAGAAGGCCGGCATCGAGGAGGCCATCCTCGACATAGGCCTCCACCCGCCGACCAGGGGTTCAAGCATCTTCGCCGTCCTTAAGGGCGCCGTTGACGCTGGACTTGACGTTCCGCACAGCGAGGAGATATACCCCGAGGACTACAGGATAAACGGCGAGCACATCGCCAACTACGCCAAGGCCCTTAAGGAGGAGGACGAGGCCCTCTACAAGAGGCAGTTCTCCGGTTACCTCGTCAAGGGCCTCGAACCCGAGAAGCTCCCCGAACACTTTGAGGAAGTCAAGGCGAGAATAATCGAAAAGTTTGAGGAGGCGAGAGAATGAGCGACCCGAGGGAGATGGCCCAGAGGGTTCTTGAGGAGTGGCAGCCGAAGACCAAGCTCGGTATGCTCGTCAAGGAGGGCCAGATCACTGACATTCACGAGATATTCAGGAAGGGTTACCAGATAAAGGAGCCGGAGATAGTTGATGTCCTCCTTCCAGAGGTCAACCTCAGGGAGAACCAGGAGGTTCTCGACATAGCCCTTACCGTCAGAATGACCGACAGCGGTAGGAGGATCCGCTTCAGGGTTCTCGCCGCTGTTGGCAACAGGGACGGTTACGTTGGCCTCGGAATCGGCCACGGGAAGGAGGTTGGAATAGCCATCAGGAAGGCCATCAACTACGCCAAGATGAACATCATCGAGATCAAGCGCGGATGCGGTTCCTGGGAGTGCAGGTGCAGGAGGCCGCACTCAATCCCGTTCGCCGTTGAGGGCAAGGAAGGTAGCGTCCGCGTCAAGCTCATGCCCGGACCGCGCGGTCTTGGACTGGTCATCGGTGACGTCGGCAAGAAGATACTCGCCCTCGCTGGCGTCCAGGACGTCTGGTCCCAGACCCTTGGTGAGACGAGGACCACCGTCAACTTCGCCAAGGCAGTCTTCAACGCGCTCTACAACACCAACCGCGTTGCCACCAAGCCGGAGGACATCGAGCGCTACGGCATAATCGTCGGAAGGGAGATGCCCACCAGCTTCGATGTTGAGTGAGGTGAGAGAAGATGGCAAAACTTGCACTCATCAGGCTTAGGAGTGGGATCAGGGCGAAGGGTGAGGTTAGGGACACCCTCGCCATGCTCCGCCTCCACAGGATAAACCACCTTGTCCTCGTCGACGACAACCCGAGCTACAGGGGAATGGTTCAGAAGGTCAAGGACTACATCACCTGGGGAGAGATCGACGCCGAGACCCTCGCC
>DRGF01000200.1 GCA_011050175.1 Thermococcus sp.
GAAGTCCCGGACAGCGAGGCGATAGTCATCGGCGCCTCGACCTATGAGGCCGAGATACACCCGCGCATAAGGTACACCCTCTACGAGATCGTGGACAAGGCCAACTACGAGAAGCCTGCACTCATTGTCGGCGCCTTCGGCTGGGGCGGTGTCGCCGGAAGGAAGATAGAGACACTCATAACCCGCAGCAAGTTCGACCACGTTGACACCGTTGAGAGCCGCGGCATGCCGAGACCGGAGGACGAGGAGAGGCTTAGGGAAGGCGTGAGGAGCCTTATTGCCAGGCTCTCCTGAACTTTTCTTTTAAGAGGTGGGGGGTGACCATCGGCAGACTGGAGTGCGCTTTTCCTGAACTTTCAATTCTGGAAATCATTATATACTCCCAGTCCGAGATATTAATGTACTAACGTTTGGTAGGTGTTAGCTATGGTGGTAGAGAAGAAAATGACCCGGAAGTTTCTGGAAGACGCTTTTGCCGGCGAAAGCATGGCGCATATGAAGTACCTTATTTTTGCCGAGCAGGCCGAGAAGGAAGGGTATCCAAATATAGCCAAGCTTTTCAGGGCTATCGCTCACGCTGAATTCATCCATGCCAAGAATCACTTCATAGCCCTCGGAAACCTGGGTAAGACCCCGGAAAACCTTCAGACGGGAATAGACGGGGAGACCTACGAGGTCGAGGAGATGTACCCCGTCTTCAAGAACGCCGCCGAGTTCCAGGGCGAAAAAGAGGCAGTAAGGACGACCCACTACGCCCTTGAAGCCGAGAAGGTGCACGCGGAGCTCTACAAGAAGGCCAAGGAGCTCGCCGAGAGTGGAAAGGATATCGAGGCAAAGAAGGTTTACATCTGTCCCGTTTGTGGGTACACAGCCCTTGATGAAGTTCCCGAGAAGTGCCCGGTGTGTGGTGTTCCGGGGGACAAGTTCGTAGTCTTTGAGTGAGTCTTTCGTTTTCCCACCTTTTGAGTTTGAACCACAAACCTTATAAGGTCGAATTGATTATATTGGGTAGGTGAAAGAAATGGCAAAGTGGAAATGCACAGTTTGTGGATACATCTACGATGAAGATGAGGGCGATCCGGACAACGGAATCGAGCCGGGAACCAGGTTTGAAGACCTCCCCGAGGACTGGGTCTGCCCGCTTTGCGGGGCTCCAAAGGACCAGTTTGAAAAGATAGAGTGAGGTGGTCGAGATGCTTAGCGGAACCATAAAGAGTGGAGACTGGAAGGGGGAGAAGCACGTCCCAGTTATAGAGTATGAGAAGGACGGCGACCTCGTCAAGGCCGAGGTCAGCGTCGGCAAGGAGATCCCGCACCCGAACACACCGGAGCACCACATCGCCTGGATCGAGCTCTACTTCCACCCGGAGGGAGAGAACTTCCCGATTCTCGTCGGCAGGGCCGAGTTCGCCAACCACACCGACCCGCTGAGCGAGCCGAGGGCCGTCTTCTTCTTCAAGACCGCCAAGAAGGGCAAGCTCTACGCGCTCAGCTACTGCAACATCCACGGCCTCTGGGAGAACGAGGTCGAGCTTGAGTGACGCTTTCCTTTCTACCCCAACCCCCCTCTTCTTTTTGCATCGCTGTGGGCAGAACTGCCCAGGAAGGCTTATAACCGGGCACTCTAAATTCCTTACGGGTGAGAGAAATGAAGGTTTACATGCCAAACAGGGAATGGCCCGAGCACTACAAGGCCGTCATCGAGGAGCTGAAGAAGATAACCGACCCTGTTACCGGGGGAGACATCCTCGACTCTGGCGTTGTGGCGGGCCTGGAAGTCGCGGACGACACGCTGAAGGTATGGCTCAACTTCGAGAGCCACGCGGAGTACAACATAACCGGGGAGAGTGCGATAGCCTACTCCAAGATAATTGGGGACATAATAGAGCGCTTTGCCCTGGTGAAGTTCCAGAACGTCTACGTCTACGACCTCAAGAACAACCCCGTCGGAGTTTTTGAAAACAAGAAGGGATACACCATCGATGACATAAGCACGGAGAAGGCCTGAGCCGTGGGGCTCTTTGAAATTTTTAAACCAAAAAAGAGGCCCGAAACAGAGCCCAAAAAGAGCCTTCCTCCTGAAGTCCTCCGAGTAGTTAGGGTTCTAAAAAAGGTTCAAGACCCTGAAACAGGGCTCAACATAGTGGATGAAGGGCTCCTCTACGGGCTAACCGTGAAGGAAAAGGAAGTCGAAGTGTTTCTTCTGATGGCCCGCTCCACTCCACACTGTCACTTCTGCCAGATGCTGGCCATAAACGTCCAGAACAAAATACTGCGGGATATCGTGGACGTCCTGAAGGCGGAAGGGTTTAATAGGATAAGAGTCTACAATGAACTTGGACTGTTGCTTGCGGAGGTATGATTTATGGTTCCGCTCGAACTTGACGAGGGGCTTCCCCTCGAAAGGATAAAGGACTTCTCCCTTGAGGAGCTTCTCGGAATGGCCATAAAGGCCGAGATTGGCTCAAGGGAGTTCTACGAAAGCCTCGCCCAGAGGGTTGAGGTTCCCGAGCTGAAGAGAAAGATAAGCTGGCTCGCCGGAGAGGAAAAGAAACACGAGGAGCTCCTGAGGAGGATTTACGCCAAGATGTTCCCAGGTAAAGAGGTCGTTTTTCCGGAGGAGCACATCGGACCTGAGCTCAAGCCCGTTGCCCGCGAACTCCAGGGCGTTCAGGACGTAATAGACCTAACCCGCTGGGCCATGAAGGCTGAGGAGATAGCGGCGAAGTTCTACGCCGAGCTTGAGAACATGGTCGAGGGAGAGGACAAGAAGAGGCTCATGCGCTACCTCAGCGACATGGAGTGGGGCCACTACTACAACCTGAAGGCCGAGTACGAGCTTCTCCTCGACTGGGAGATGTACAGCCAGATGATGCACGTTGGGCCGTGATTTACTTTCCCTTTTGTCACTAAGAAACCGAGGGCAGTAGAAAGGGCGGGAAAGAGAAAAGCTCAGAGTTCGACCTGTATGCCGGTCTCTTCCTCGACTTCTTCAAAGCCCTCTTTCATGTACTTCGCAAGCTCCTTGTCAACCTCAAAGAGCGCCGCGAGGAACTCTCCAAAGTGCTCCTTCTCCTCGTTGGCAACGTCGTAGAATATGTGCCTTATCCTCTCGTCTTCGATGTGCTCGGCCAGCTGCTCGTAGAAGTTTATAGCATCGAGCTCGGCCTCAATGGCCCAGCGCAGGGCCTGGGCGATTTCCCTCTTTGAGAGGGGTCTTTCCTTCGGAATTTCAAACGGGTATTTCGCAAGCATGGTATCACCAGCTTATAGTATGCCCCTGTGTTAATAACCTTTTAGATGGCCGTTTTTGAGCAGCTTTTCGTGCATCCATCATCTAAGGC
>DRGF01000009.1 GCA_011050175.1 Thermococcus sp.
CAACTCCTTCTTCCATCCTGAGGAACCGGGTGATTACGACTTCAACCTCGCCCCGGCGATACCCCTCGGGTTCTACACGCCGGACGAGGTTATAAAAAAGGCCATTGGGAGGCTCTGGAGCGTAAACTACGAAGGATTCAACGCCTTCTACCTGCCGGCTCTGAGAAGAACTGAATACCTCGAAGAGTTTTTCAAGATAATAGAGCGCTACGGCTTCGAGGCCGTCTATCTGGGCAACTCGAAGATCCTGGTACGGGAGTACCGCTACTTCGTGAGAATCCTCCGCGAGCTCCGCGAGAGGTTCCCGAACGTCATGATTATCGCTGATTTGGAGCCGTTTTTTTACCCGCTGGCGGTCTACCTCGGTGTCGATGCCTTCGACACCCGCTCCCTCAAGCTCTACGACTTCGAGGGGAAGGGTTTCACAGGATACAGCCCGTTCCTCTGGAAGGAAGAGGCCAACTCCCTCGACTTCGCCCGTGAGACGATCGCACTGGTCAGGAAGGCCCTCAAGGAGGGTAAACTCCGCTATCTCGTTGAGAACTTCTTCCCGACGCAGTACAACGCGGGCATCCTCAGGATAGCCGACCTTGAGCACGGCGATTACCTCGAAAAGTACACTCCGATCCAGAAGGAGACGGTCTACTTCATCAGCGACGCCTCGATAAGGAGGCCGGAGGTAAAGCGCTGGCACGAACGCGTGGTCGAGCGCTTCACCCCGCCCAGGAACACGGAACTCCTCCTCATATTCCCATGCTCGGCCAAGAAGCCCTATTCATTCTCGCGCTCCCACACCCTCTACCGCAGGGCCGTGAAGGATGCTCTGGGTTCAGGAATCAGCAGAGTTCACGAGCTGATACTCACCTCGCCCTTCGGCGTCGTTCCGAGGGAGTGGGAGTGGCTGGCGAAGTACGACATAGTCGTCACCGGCCACTGGGGCGAGGAGGAGATTAAGCCCGCGGCCGAGCTCCTCGCGAAGACCCTTGAGAAGTACCCGAAGGACGTCCCGATAATAGCGCACCTCGACGAGGCCTACGCTGAGATAGCGAAGCTCGCGGGTGAGCTCTCGGGCAGGGAGATAATCTTCACCGACGTGAGGAACGGCACCACGAGCAGGGAGAGCCTCAGCTCGCTTACCGAGACGCTGAAGGAGTTCGAACTTGAGGGCACGAAAGAGGACAGGACGTACCGCTACTTCGAGAACATCAGGAAGGTCTTCGACTTCTACTTTGGAGCGGGTGCAGGAGAGGCCGTCCTTCCGGAGGACGGGCAGGTAAAAGGCTCGAAGATGCTCCGCCTCTTCGTCGGCAACCAGCAGACCGGAACCTTCAAGGACGGCGTGGTAAGCGTAACTCCCTTTGGCATGCAGAGGATATACGACTCGCTCAATGCCTACTGGGTCAAGATAGACTTCGACCTCCGCGGCGACGTCTTCGCGATCGGTGTTGACGAGGCCGACCCGGCCATAAGGCCGGACGACATCGTTGGAATCGTGAGGGACGGCCAGGTCGTTGGAGTTGGAAAGGCCGTCCTGAGCGGTGAGGAGATGGTTCGCTCGAAGAAGGGCGTCGCCGTCAAGGTCAGGAAGAGGGCGTAACCCCTAAAAACCCGCTTTTTTATCTTCTTCCATGCCCAAGTACTTTTAAAGGAAAACGAAATGGTTTTTAAGAGATATTGATAGTATTCATTTGGGGCCTATGGTGGATTACATATTACAAACGAGAAAGGAAATACGAGAAAAGACAGCTTACTTTTTCTCATTTAATTTGTTCCTCTTTGTGTTTCTATTAGTTGAACTAAAAATACTGTCTAATGACCCTATTCAAAATCTATCTTTGCTATCTAGCATTTTTGCGGCGGGATTTTCTATACTAGTCTTTTTAGGGGACTTTTATCGCTTTTTAGAGAAAGTGCTTACTGGAAAAATATTCGAATGGATATTATTTAAAAGGTTAGAGAAAGTGTTCATTGGAAGAATATTCGTGGGGATATTCAAGAGGTTATGGATATTCAAAAAGTGTTTTAAATACACTTCCTTTTCAATCTCGGAGTACATAGTTGAGAATCTGACAACACCATGTGAAAAATGTATATTTAATCACAAAGAGGATGGAAAACTTAAGCAAGAGGACTTCTCAAGAGTCATATCACTATTTTACAAATTTATACCGCCAGATCATACCGAGCGGGAAAGAAGCTTTGCATACTTTACGGATTATTACATTGCTATAAACTACTTTGTGATCTCAGCGTCCTTCCTTATTCTTTCAGGTATTGTGATAAAGAGGAGACTAGAGACCATAAATCCAATGACACTAAAGACTACAAATCCAGTTGCATTATTGATTCTGATAGTATACTTAGTGATATTTCTCTTCTCGCTGGGTTTATGTAGGCGATATTCAGGTAAGTTAATATATCCAACAAAAAGTCAAATACAAGAAATTTTGACAACAAAACGAGATGAATTGATATCTTTATTGCCAAGATATAGAGTTTACAAAATTTACATCGACAATAATGGGCGCCGGCGAATACTCACTTGTGCCGAAACCAAAAAATGTCCCCTTATCATGAAAAAAAGTGATTACCATGACATCTTTTAATAATGAGTTTGAAATATACCCAGAATACTCTGCAGTTGCACCAAAGGGGTATCCTTCGAGATCTATTAAGCTGGCTATTAAATTACTTAAGGCAGTTGGTGCTCAAAGTGTTATTGAAGTTGGGTGCGGACTATTGGCAAATACGGAATACTTACTTAGGTCATTTGAATGGGTAGTTTTAACGGATACACAATTTCAGCTGAATAGAATTAAAGGAAAATTAATCAACCTAAAAACAAAATATCCATCCCTCTATGCTGTTATTCCTTCTGAAAACTTCAAACATTCAAGGCTGAATTTTGACAGTGCTATTTTGCTGAATGTACTCCATGTGCTCCCCTCAGAACGACAACGAATTGAGCTTTTAAAAGATGTGTACTCAAACCTAAGGGAGGGTGGGATAATTTATGTGGATTCGCCGAGAGGCGAAAAATATTATAGGCGATTTTTGAAAAATGGGCAACGGTTCTATGACGGATGGATGATCCTACGGGGAAAATATGCAACATTTTACACGGAATTAACAACTGAAAAAATTGAAAGATACCTCTATGAAGTGGGATTTGAGCCTATTTATTATCCTAAGCTGAGCCATAGAGTTATTGTAATTGGAGAGAAACCTCTATAAACAAAAATTTTGCCTAAAATCTAATATGCCCAAGTACTTCAAGAAGGGAGTCAAGAGGGAGCACCACTTCCTGAAGGGCCTCGAGAAACCGCTGGAGGAAATAGCCTC
>DRGF01000185.1 GCA_011050175.1 Thermococcus sp.
CAAGGAGGAGGGGCCGGCGAAGTTCTTCAAGCCGGCAAAGGTTTACGCCATGCCGGCCGAGCTCATCCTCAAGGGCTTTCCGGAAGTCAAGGACTTTGTCTTCCTATTCCGCGAGGACGGAAGCTTCTGGGTCGGCGAGACCGTAAAGGTGACGGATCCTTTTGAGCTTAAAAAGCTCGACGTGGAGAGACCGATCCAGAGGCCCATCCTCTCCATCCCGCCCAGGCTCGCGAGGACAATGGTGAACTTGACAGAGGTGAGGAAAGGCTCCTTCCTCGACCCGTTCTGCGGGATAGGTACGATAGTCCAGGAGTTCGTCCTCCAGGGGCTGAGTGCCCACGGAAGCGACCGCGACCCAGAGAGGATAAGGGACGCCAGAAAAAACCTCGCGTGGCTCAGGAAAGAGTTCCGCCTCAAGAACTCGGCCCACCTTGAGGTCTGCGACGCGAGAAAGCTGAAGAGGTGCTTCCGCCAGCGGTTCGACGCGGTGGTTACGGAACCCTACCTCGGAAAGCCCCTCAAAAGAAACCCGAGCAGGGGCGAGGCGATAAAGCTCGCCAACGAGCTTGACAGGCTCTACTACCCAGTCTTCGAAAGCATCGCCGACGTCCTGAAGAGGAACGGAAGGGTTGTCTTCGTCTTCCCTGCCTACAGGCTGAGCGGAGGAGGAATATACCGGAAGGACAGGAAGTGGCTCGGAAAGCTCGGCTTCGAGGTCGTTGGGAGGCACACAGACTACGAGGAGAGGCACAGGCTCGTCAGGGACATCCACGTGCTGAGGTACAGGGGTTAAAGGAGCCTCTCGTGCTCCTTCTTTATGCACCTGTGGGCAACTGCAGCAAGACCTGCCTCCTTTGCCCTTTTGAAGGCGTCTCGGTTATATGTGTTGAACTGGAACCACACGACCTTCGCGCCCTTCTTTATCGCCTGCTCGACGTAGTCCATCGTGAACTCCGGGCGGACGAAGAGGTCGACTATCTCGACGTCGTCGGGGATGTCGAGAACGCTCGGGTAGCACTTCCTCCTGAGGACTTCCTCGTAGCGGGGGTTCACGGGATAGACCTCGTAGCCCTTCTCAAGGAGGTAGTGCATGACCCTGTTTGCATCCCTTTCGGGCTTCGGCGAGGCACCGACGAGGGCTATCTTGCGGTACTCCGTCAGAATTTCTCTGACATCATCATCGGTCAGCCTGTCAACTGGCATCTTCCTAACCATTTTATCACCACCATAAGTTGGAGAAGAAGTTTAAAGCCCTAACGGAAACTTCCTCTGGTGGGAACATGGCGCTCTACGAGGAAACGTTGACGAGCCGGGCCCTCCAGATTATCATGGTGATCCCAATCCTCTCGATGCTTGTCGGCCTCTACGTCGCCTATTGGGCGGGCGAAGGCTTTGAGATAATGCTCGCTACCACGGTGGGAGTTGCAGTTCTGCTCCTGGACGTGATGAAGATTAAAATCGAGATAGACGAGCGCGAGCTGAGGATAAGGGGTGTCCTCGGACTCATAGTCAGAAAAACAGTTCCCATCGAGAACATCGCGAGCTTCCGAATTGGGGAGGGCTGGGCCTCCTGCTACGGAATGGTGCACTTCAACCTGCCGGCGAAGGGCTGCGTCACAATACATCAGAAGAAGGGATGGAGTGTTTCTTTCACGACTAACAATCCCGAAGAGGTCGCAAGGGTTCTGGCTATCCTTGGCGTTCCACGAGAAGCTTAGTACCCCTGACCGACACCACCCTGACCCTTTCGTCCCTCTTGGCGCTCCCGGTTAAGCACTCCGCACGCCATAGTTCACCATCGACCTTAACGACTCCTTCGGGGGAAAGGTCTTCCACAACAACGGCCGTTCTCCCTATGAGCCTCTCGGGGCCGGCCTCTGGCTTCCTATCTGCCCCACCCCCGAGAACGAACGGGGCGATCAGGAAGTCCTTGGCCAGTATCACCACAAGCACGAGCAGACCCGCCCGGAGGGGAATATCCACGCCCATCCGCGGGAGTATAAGGAAAATGAAAGCGCCTATGATGATTTCATCCGCCATCAGTGCGAGGAGCTTGAGAAGGTTCCTGGCTTTCACACGCCCCATTTCTAGACCTCGCCCCCCGCAAGCCATTTCCAGTAGGGGTTCAGCTCGACTATCGTCCACCACCTCTTGAGCCCCTTTCTGGCGTTTTTGTAGTCGGGGTAGAACTCTCCGACGAGTTCCCAGAAGGCCGTTGAATGGTTCATGTGCCTGAGGTGGGCGAGCTCGTGGACCACAACGTACTCCCTGAGGTCCCTGGGGAGGGCTATGAGACGGACGTTGAAGTTCAAGTTCCCTCTGGGAGAACAGCTCCCCCACCGGCTCTTCTGATGCCTGATATAGACCTTTCCCGGCTCCACACCCATTCTATGTGCATAGGAACCAACGAGGGGCAGGAGCTCCTCCCTGAGGATCTTCTTCAGATAGCTTATCATATCGTTGGGGTTGGGTGAGAGGACGACGGTTCTAAAGCGCTCGTGAACCTTGGGCTTTCTCCCGTGGATGACCTGATAGAACTCACCGTTGATTGGGAAACCGGACTCCGCAACCTCTCTGAGTCCCTCGACCTCGGCCAGCCTGCCCTCAAGCCAGCCGCGGTGCCGCTCGATCAGGCCATCAACGTCGAAGCCATCCGGGGCGGTGACCAGAACCGTTCCGTCAGGCCTCACCTCGAGCCTCGCGTACTTAACCGGCCGACGGCGAACCCTCAACCCCATGCCGCTCACCTTTTAAGGAGAATGGATAAAAAGCCCTTATGAAGGTTCGGGTCGTTGAGAGGCGCGCCCGGAGCATCTACACCAAATCCAGGATTCCGGGCGTTTCTTGGAGCATCAACCAGTACGTCGGCTGTGCCTTTGCCTGCGAGTACTGCTACGCCAAGTTCCTGACGAGGTGGAAGGACTACGGTAGATGGGGGAGCTGGGTTGAGGTCAAGACCAACGCGCCCGAGCTGGCGAGAAAGCACGTTTCTGGGAGCGTCGTCATGTCAACGGTGAGCGACCCGTACCAGCCTATAGAGGCCGAGTTAAAGCTTACGAGAAGCGTTTTGAGGTACATGGACAAGAGGAACGAACTTTCGGTGCTCACCAAGTCCCCTCTGGTAACCCGGGACATCGACCTTTTCAAGGAGTTCCGGACGATAGAGGTCGGCCTCACGATAAACGGCTTCACCGGAAGAGAGAAGAGGCTGTTTGAGCCGCTGACGCCGGTTCACGAGGCGAGGGTTAACGCCCTCAAAGAGCTCCACGAGGCGGGCTTGAAGACCTACGCCTTCATCAGTCCGATAATCCCGAAGGTAACCGACGTTTCCACCATAGTA
>DRGF01000141.1 GCA_011050175.1 Thermococcus sp.
AGGTCGCGCTGATAGCATTCGTTCACGGCTTCGTGCTCACGGCGCTTGTGCCCTTCGTCGTTCCCTTTATACTCCAGCTGTTGGCCGGCGGGTGAGAAAAACTTTTTTAAAGCCTCGCGGCTACCGGGGTTTGCAGGCACTATCATGCCTCACGGCTCGGGGGTATCCGAGGCTGGAGCGAGTAGGAACCCACCGGGCCTCTGTGTGGAGGTGAGAGAATGAAGTATCCAAAGCAGATAAGGACTTACTGCCCGTTTTGTAAGAAGCACACCATCCACAAGGTAGAGAAAGTCAAGAAGAGGCCAAGGAGTGAGCTCAGCCAGGGTCAGAGGCGCTTTAGGAGAATCCTCAAGGGTTACCGCGGTTTCCCGAGGCCGAACCCGGCCGGAAGGGAGAAGCCGGTCAAGAAGCTCGACCTCCGCTTTAGGTGCACCGTCTGCGGCAAGGCCCACACCAGGGGACAGGGCTTCCGCGTTAAGAAGTTTGAGCTGGTGGAGGTGTGATCCATGGCGCTTCCGAAGAACCTCATCCCGATGCCGAGGAGCAGGTTCCTCCGCGTCAAGTGCATTGACTGCGGCAACGAGCAGGTAGTCTTCAGCAACCCGGCGACCACCGTCCGCTGCCTCGTCTGCGGCGCGACGCTCGTCGAGCCGACCGGCGGAAAGGGCGTCATCAAGGCCAAGATACTCGAGGTTCTCGAGTGAACCCTTTTCCTTTCCTTTACCTCCGTACTGGAGGCTTCTGCTAAACTTTAAATACCTCTTTTCGTAACTCAACTAGGCAGAAAAAATTAGAGGTGATTGTAATGCCGAGGAAAGCCAAAGAGTACCCTGAAGAGGGAGAGTTCGTGGTTGCTACCGTTAAGAACATTCACCCTTACGGTGCATTTCTCAAGCTCGATGAGTACCCCGGAAAAGAGGGATTCATGCACATCAGCGAGGTTGCCTCCACCTGGGTCAAGAACATCAGGGACCACATTAAAGAGGGGCAGAAGATAGTTGCCAAGGTTATACGCGTTGACCCCGAGAAGGGCCACATAGACCTGAGCCTCAAGCGCGTCAACCAGCAGCAGAGGAAGGCCAAGCTCCAGGAGTACAAGCGCGCCCAGAAGGCAGAGAACCTCCTCAAGATGGCGGCCGAAAAGCTCGGTAAGGACTTCGAGACCGCTTGGAAAGAGGTCTGGGTTCCCCTCGAAGAGGAGTACGGGGAGGTTTACGCCGCCTTTGAAGACGCCGCTCAGAACGGGATAGACGTCCTCGAGGGCCTCATAAGCGACGAGTGGGCGGAGGCCCTGAAGCCGATAATCGAGGCCTACGTCGAGATTCCGACGGTTACCATCGACGCTGAGTTCGAGATAACGGTTCCGAAGCCCGACGGCATCGAGATAATCAGGGAGGCCCTCATAAGGGCCCGCGACAGGGCCAACGAGGAGAAGGAGATAGACGTTAAGTTCTCCTACCAGGGGGCGCCGAGGTACAGGATCGACATCACGGCCCCGGACTACCACAAGGCCGAGGAAGTCCTTGAGAGCATAGCGGACGAGATACTCCGCGTCATAAAGGAGGCGGGCGGCGAAGCGACGCTCATCAGGAAGGAGAAGCGCATTAAGAAGGTCAAGAAGAGGGGTGCATGATGCACTTCCGCATCAGAAAGTGCCCCGAGTGCGGGCGCTACACCCTCAAGGAAACCTGCCCCGCCTGCGGGGCTAAGACGAAGGTAGCTCATCCCCCGCGCTTCTCGCCGGAAGACCCCTACGGGGAGTACAGGAGAAGGCTGAAGCGCGAGCAGATGGGCATAGCGAGGAGGGATTGAGATGAAGGAGTCGGTCATCTACGTGTACGAGAGGCCCCAGCTCAGGGACCCCGTGTTCGTCGAGGGACTTCCCGGCATAGGCCTCGTCGGAAAGCTCGCCGCTGAGCACCTCATCCAGGAGCTCAACGCGGTCAAGTTCGCCGACCTCTACTCGCCGCACTTCATGCACCAGGTGCTCATCAAGAAAAACTCCGTCGTCGAGCTGATGAAGAACGAGTTCTACTACTGGAAGAACCCCGACGAAAACGGCAGGGACATCATAATCATCACCGGCGACCAGCAGGTTCCGCCTACCGACAGCCCCGGCCACTTCGAGGTTGTCGGGAAGATGCTGGACTTCGTCAGCGAATTTGGCGTTCGCGAGATAATCACGATGGGCGGCTACCAGGTGCCCGAGCTCCAGGGCGAGCCGAGGGTTCTGGCGGCGGTAACCCACGAGGAGCTCGTCGAGCACTACCAGAAAAAGCTGGAGGGCTGTCAGGTCGAGGTCATCTGGCGCGAAGACGAAGGGGGAGCGATAGTCGGTGCCGCAGGACTGCTCCTCGGCATGGGCAAGCTCCGCTCGATGTACGGGATAAGCTTGCTCGGCGAGAGCCTCGGCTACATCGTTGATGCCAAGGCGGCAAAGTCCGTCCTCATGGCGGTTGCCAAAATTCTCGGTCTTGAGCTTGACATGACGGCCCTGGAAGAGCGCGCCAAGGAGACCGAGGAGATACTCAGGAAGGTCCAGGAAATGCAGAGGGCCATGCTGGAGCAGCAGATGCCCTCGAGCCCGGAGGAAGAGGACAGGGGCTACCTCTGAGCCCATTTTCTCTCTTTTCCGCAGGTTTTGTGTTGGCTTTTAAACAATTAACTCGTTCTAAAACACATTGCTTCTGGGGAGGGAGAGAGTAGAGGTAAGGAAGAAACTGCCGGAAGAGTGGAAGAGGGACTAAGCCCCAATGGCCTCTTCCAGAAGCTTAAGCCCCAGCTCAAGGTACTCCTTTGCTTTTTCCTCGCTCTTTGCCTCGCTGAAGACCCTGATTATCGGCTCTGTTCCGCTCGCCCTGACAAGAACCCAGCCGTCCTCGAAGATTATCTTCGTTCCGTCGGTGGTGTCAACGTTGTAGCCTTGAGCCCTGGCGAGCTCGGCTACTTTTGCCACAATCGCCTTCCTGTCACCCTCAACGTGCCTCTTCGTCTTGAACTGGTAGTACTTTGGAAGCTCGTCTATAAGCTCGCTGAACTTCTTTCCGCTCTTGGCGAAGACCTCGACTATCTTGGCTGTGGTCATCGCGCCGTCCCTTCCAAGGACGAAGTCTGGGAAGATAACGCCGCCGTTCTCCTCGCCACCGATGGTTCCGTTGTGCTCAAGGAGCGCCCTCGCCACTATGAGGTCGCCGACCTCGGTTCTCATAACTTTCGCGTTGTTCCTCTCGGCTACGTCATCAAGCAGGTTTGAGGTGGCTATCGTCGTGACCAGAAGCCCGCCGCC
>DRGF01000070.1 GCA_011050175.1 Thermococcus sp.
AGCGAGTACGGAGCCAAGGCCGCCTCGAGCCACACCGGTTCACTCGCCGGTGCCGACACTATCTACGACGCCGCCTTCAAGCAGACCGGCGTCATCCGTGCCGAGGACTTCGAGCACATGTTCGACCTCGCGAAGGCCTTCGCCGCGCTCAAGGACAAGCTCCCGAAGGGCGACAGGATAGGAATCATCACCGACGGCGGTGGAGCAGGAGTCATGGCGAGCGACGCCGTTGACAGGTTCGGCCTCAGAATGGCAGAGCTGAGCGAGGAGACCCTCAAGTACCTTAGGGAGAACTTCCCGCCACACGCCGTTCCGGGCAACCCGACCGACGTCGTTGGCGACACCGACGCCGAGAGATATAGAATCGCCATCGAGGGCTTTGTGAACGACCCGAACGTCGATGCCATCGTCGTCATAGTCCTCTTCCAGGTGCCGCTCCTCGAGGACGAGAAGATAATCGACATTCTCGCCGAGTACCAGAAGAAGAGCGACAAGCCTATCGTTGCCGTTGCCATGGGCGGTGAGAAGACCGAGCGCTACGCAAGAATCCTCGAAGAGAAGGGAGTCCCCGTTTATCCGACCCCCGAGAGGGGAGTTAGGGCCATGGCAGGCCTTGTTAAGTACGCTGAATACCTCAGGAGGGGGGCCTGACCTCCCTAATTTCCCGGTGGTGGTATCATGAAGGAGGAAGCCCTTAAAGTTATTGAAGAGGTTTTGAAGTCTGGAAGGACTGCACTCGTTGAGTACGAGGCAAAGCAGGTCCTCAAAGCCTACGGCCTCCCGGTTCCGGAGGAAAAGCTCGCCAGGACCCTCGACGAGGCACTCAAGTACGCGGAGGAAATCGGCTACCCCGTTGCCATGAAGCTGATGTCCCCGCAGATCCTCCACAAGAGCGACGCGAAGGTAGTCCTTCTCAACATCAAGACCCCAGAGGAGCTCAAGGAGAAGTGGGAGGTCATCCACGAGAACGCGCGCAGATACCGCCCGGACGCCGAAATTCTGGGCGTTCTCATAGCCCCAATGCTCAAGCCAGGAAGGGAGATCATCATAGGTGTCACCGAGGACCCGCAGTTCGGCCACGCGATAATGTTCGGTCTCGGTGGAATCTTCGTCGAGGTTCTCAAGGACGTCACCTTCCGCATAGTTCCAATAACCGAGCGCGACGCCAGAAAGATGATTCAGGAGATCAAGAGCTACCCGATTCTGGCAGGAGCGCGCGGTGAGGAGCCGGCGGACATAGACGCAATAGTGGACCTCCTTCTTAAGGTCAGCCAGCTCGTCGATGAGCTCAGGGACTACATCAAGGAGATGGACCTCAACCCGGTCTTCGTCTACGAGAAGGGCAAGGGCGCAGTTGTGGTTGACGCCAGAATAATCGTCAAAGAGAAGAATTAAACCCGCACACCGGGAGATATCCCGGATTAAACTTTTTCCTTCTCAACTTTTTCCTGTTCTTCGCCCGCGACCTCCTGGATGTACCCAAGAATGTCATGCAGTACGAAGAAGCTCACGGCGGCATCAACGGCAGACCATACATTACCCGCTATCAAAAACAGCAGCGCAAAAAAGAACTCTACTGCAACGTAGATGAGCGCCACCTTTATCGCGGTTCTGTTCTCACGCCCAACGCCGTACGCAAGGAGGAGGCTCATGAGGGCGAAGGCCAGGTAGATCCCCGAGCTCCAGGAGTAAGCATAATACAGGAGCATTACCCCGTTGATTGAAAGAAGGAGAGTGGCGAGGGCAAGCCGCTTCATGTTATCCCCAAGTAGCCCTCAAAGGCCTCGACGTATTTAAACCCATCGTCCGGGAAGATGAGGACGTAGGTCTTCTCGCCGAGCTCTTCTGCAAGCTTCTCGTACGCCCTGAAAACGGCGCCCGAGCTGAGGCCTACGAGAAGGCCGTCGCTCCTGGCAACCCGAATTGCCCCCTCGATGGCCTCGTTCCTCGTTATTTCCACAACGCGGTCTATCTCGGCCTGGAAGTACCACTTTGGCCTCGCCTCAAGCCTCTTGATTCCAGGTATCCTCTCACCCTTCGCAGGAATGACACCGATGACCTCTGTGTCGTAGTGCTCCTTCAGGTAGCTCGCTATGCCCGCTATGTGACCCGAAGTGCCGATACCCGCTATCAGTACGTCCGCCTTTCTGCCTATGCTTTTCAGCTGTTCCTCGATCTCCCTGGCCGTGAAGCGGTAGTGTGCCTCAAAGTTATCGTCGTTTTCGTACTGGTTGAGGTTCACTGCACCCGCCCTTCTGGCTTCCTCCCCCACAATGCTCACCATGGTGGGGTCTATCGTCTCAAAGTCCGTCCTGACGACCTCCGCGCCGAGCACCTTCAGAAGGATTTGCGTGGCCTTGGGAGTCGGCTTCGGCAGGTATGCCCTGAACTCAATGCCAAAAACGTTGCTCAGAGCCGCCATGGCGATTCCCACGTTGCCGGAGGTCGCCTCAAAAAGGGCGGTGCCGTTAATGTCCCCGCGCTCCCTGGCCTTCGTAAGCATGTTAAAAACTGCCCTGTCCTTTATGCTCCTGCTGAACGGGTTAAAGAACTCCAGCTTGGCAAAAGACATCCCCCCTCTCGGCTGAGAGTCTGACCAGGGGGGTCGGCTTGTACTTCTCGAACAGTTCAAGTGTACTGTTGAACACGTTCATTTGCTATCACCGGAAAAGGATGAGAAGGAGGCTTTAAAAGGCTTTCTCAAAACGTACAATTGTGGACAAAATTGGGTAATCAAAGCACCCCTTCCCTCATGAGGACACCCTTTATCTTCTCGAACTCACCGAGGGAGCCCCTGACTACCGGGTACTTGGGCACGAAGGGACACGGCTCCTCCTGCCCGATGCTTATCTCGAACGTCCCTATCTCCTTTGCGATTCTGACTATTTCCTCCTTGTCGAGGCCTATAAGCGGCCGCAGAATCGGCAGATCACTCGCGGTGCTTATTATCAGCAGGTTGTCGAGGGTCTGGCTCGCCACCTGTCCCAGGCTGTCCCCTGTGATTATCGCCCTTGCCCCGATTTCGTGCCCCACTCTGCAGGCCTTCCTCAGCATCGTCCACTTGCAGAAGAGGCACGTCCACTTCCCCTTTCCAATCTCCGCCAGCTTCGAGAAGACGGGGGCCTGTTCATCATAGGCGTCAATTATTATAGGCTCGTTCAGCTTTCCGTACTTTCCAAGAACCTCACAGAGCTCAAGAACTTTGGACTCCTTCGTACCGCTCTGCCTGAAGTGCACTGGGGTCACTTCAAAGCCCTTCCTGAGCAT
>DRGF01000034.1 GCA_011050175.1 Thermococcus sp.
CGTCAATAGAAACCTCCAGGGGATGCCCCTACAACTGTGAGTTCTGCAGTGCTTCCGCTATGTGGGGGCATGCATGGAGGTTTAAGAGCAACGAGCGTGTTGTTGAAGAATTAAAATTCATGAAACGCCTCGGATACAACTGGGTGTTCTTCGTTGATGACAATTTTGTTGTTCCCTATAAGTATGGAGAGAGGATTGCGCTTCTCGATTCCATAGTTGAAGAGGGACTCAACGACATGAACTACATAATCCAGATAAGGGCTGATGTAATTGCAAAACACCCGGAACTTGCGGAAAAGCTGGCGGAGGCTGGAGTCAAGGTGGCTTTTATGGGTATTGAATCCGGCAGTGAAGAAGTTTTGAAGGCTATGAGAAAGGGACTGCGGAAAAACGATACCCTCAGGGCTATTCAGCTACTCAGCGAACAGGGAATAGTCACTTACGGCGGGGTTATAATCGGAGCTCCCTATGAGTCCAGAAAGGATAGAAAAGCGACGTATGAATTCGTCCAGATGCTCGGCGACCACGGACTCGATGCACTTCAAATCTCCATATACACCCCTCTACCAGGCAGTGATTCCTTTTACAGAGCGCTTAAGGATAGATTAATTCTAACCTTTGACTGGGATTTATACGACGTTCTGCACCCAGTAATGCGGACAAAAGAAAAACTCTGGAGGCTCTACTTTGAGAGCCGGGAGAAGACGTACATGTTTTACTTTAAAAAGTGGCTTCACGGCATCATGGGAAAAGCTGAAAAGTACTCAAAACCTATTCTGAGCACAGGTAAGAGATACGTCGTCCACAGGCTCCCCCACTACATAAAGAATTTCTTAAAGCTTCCCGTGGAGAGCTTTTTAGCTCAAAGAAGGATTCTAAACTCGGCAAGGAAACTCGATGAGTATACAATCAAAATCCTCGGAGAAGTGTACACCAAGCATTTATCAACGTACCTGAAAATATTCCACGAAGCTATGAGACAAAATAAAGCGCAAAAACTTGAAAATAAATCATCCAAATCAATAATTTAAAGCCGTTGAGGGTTATTTTCCACATCTTTAACCGATTTTACAGAGTCTACCAAATTGTGCATAAAGATGGAATCACTGAGATTCACAACTTTCGGAAATTTCCGAAAGTTTTATATGGCGAGCATTCTAAGATAAAATCGGTGAATGACATGGAGGCTTTCATGCTCCTAGTGACCGATTCAAGGCACGATTTTGAAGTTTTGGAGTCTTTAAAGGGACTCCCTCAGGCCCTTGAGGTGCACAGGATCTACGGGGAATACGACATGCTCGTCAGGTTTCGGGTAAACGACCCCGAGGAGCTTTCATCCCTCGAAAGAGAACTTTTAAACGGCGGCCAAATTCTTTCCATTGACACTCTGGTCATCACGGGGGAATGATACGTGGGTGTGCAAGAGGCCAAGCACATAATGATGGAGCACTTCGCGAGAACCGCACGAAAGTTCGGCCTTAGCGAGCTTTACGGCTACATCTACGGCCTGCTCTTCTTTGAGGAGGAACCCATGAGCCTTGGGGAGATAGTGGAAAGGGTAGATACTCCATTTCCCACGTCAGCAGCGCCCTCAAGTTCCTTAAGAGCATTGGGCTCGTAACGAGGATAAAAAAGCTCAGGGACAGAAAGGCTTACTACACCGCTACAAAGAACATCCGGGAGTGGCATCGTGAGGCCTACTACAGGAAAATCGAGGAAGACGTAAGGGAGATGAGGGAGAGCCTCCTGAAAGCTCTGGAGGAGCTGGAGGGGGATGAGAGCGAGGAAGCAATGAAAATCAAAAAGAGACTAGAAGCCATCCTCCAAGAGAACCTTATAGCCGAGAAATCGCTGAAATCCTGTCAGAAGGCGACGATGAAATTCTGGAAACTCTAATTGAATGCCTCAAAACAGGGGCAAGAAATGGGCACAAAAAAGTTCCAGGTAACCAGTGATACCCCTTGAAGTCAGACTTTCAGAAATTGGACCTTAAATCTTTATCTCCTCGTATTTCTTCTTCATCAGGAGCGCATCGCCCTCGATGTTGGGGCTCTCGCTTATGACGACGCCCTTGACGCGGAACTCCTTTAAGACTCTGAGCAGGTCTTCCCAGTTCATGTCGCTCTCCTGGAGGTTCAGGTGGTTCTTCTCGCCCTTTGGCTCGTAGTTTATGCCGCTTATGTGGATGTGCATGTTGTCGAGGGCTTCCCTTCCGAGGCGGTCTTCGATAAAGCTCAGCATCTCGCGCCACTCTTCGGCGGTATTCAACTTTCCGACGTTCCTGGCGTGGGCGTGGGCAAAGTCTATGGTCGGGAGAACGGTCTCAAGCTCTTCGCTGAGCCTTACTATTTCCTTTAAATCGCCAAACTGCGTTGGCTTCCCCGTGAGCTCCGGCCTTAGCCACACTTTAATTCCCCTATCCACCAGCTCCCTTTCGATGTCCCTGAGCTCGTTCCTTATGCGCTCGTAGACCTTCTCCGGCGGCTGGTTGAGGTAGTAACCCGCGTGGAAGACGACACTCCACCCGCCCGCATCGTGCAGGCGCTCGGCGCTCTGGATGATGCGCCTCTTGCTGGCCTCAACCTTGGCCTTTTCCTTCGCGTTGAGGTTGATGTAGTATGGCGCGTGGGCCGTCAGGAGAACATCGTGTTTTTTAGCGACGTATTTGATCTTCTTCGCCAGCTCGGGCTTGATGTTTACGCCCCGGACGAACTCAAGCTCCATGGCGTCGAGGCCGAGGTTTCTCACGTGGAGTATTCCGTCCAGCGTTGAGCGCTTTGGAGTGGAAAGGGGAATCCCCGCTGTTCCGAAGCGGAGCCTGTCAACCTTGAACATCATCACCACCCAAAAGAATTAGGGGAGCCTAACTTATAAGGCTACCGTTCTATCTTCTCCCCGAGGATTTCCTCCAGCTTTCTGAGGCTCTTTTCAAGCTCCTCCTCTAGGTGCTCCAGCTGGCGCTTGAGCTTCTTTATCTCTGCCTCCTTTTCTTCGATCAGCCTTTCCAGCTCATGAATTTCCTTCTTTCTGGCCTCGGCATCTCTGATGATTTGCTCCCGTTTCCTTTCCAGCTCTGCCAGCTTTTTCCTGTTGTCTTTTATAGCCCTGCTCTTCTCCGGGAGATTTTCAATTAGCCACTGCGCAATCTTTTTGTGCTTGCCCTCCAGCCGTGGGTAGATTTTCTGGAGGAGCGAGATGAACTCCTCGGGTTTTTTCAGTACAACTGAGCTGTCCCCTATGAACTCAGAAGCTATCCC
>DRGF01000171.1 GCA_011050175.1 Thermococcus sp.
AAGGGCGAGGCTTTCAAAAAGAAAAATGTAAAGCTTAAGTTTCAGAAAAACTAACAATACCATGCCCCCGGGAAACCGCGGGGAATGAGCGCCCTCGGCGAGCGATGATTTCCCTTCGCTCCCCGGGGGCACATTCACAACGGGAAAGGAATCACCACCTTCCCCTGGAGCCACGTGAATAGTCTCCCCTTCCCCATTTTCCGCCGCTACCGCGTCTTGAGTTTCTGGAGTAGCTCTTCCTGTTCTCCCTCTCGTACCTTTCCCTGTATTCCCTGGGTATCTCCTCGCTCAGCTCGGACTTCTGGATATCAACGCCCGCGGTCTGCGCTATATACCTGAGTCTCCTGAACTCACCGGGCATTATGAAGGTCGTGGCCTTTCCCCTCTTGCCCATCCTGCCTGTCCTGCCTATCCTGTGAACGTAGTCCTCCGCCGTCATGGGCAGGGAGTAGTTCACTATGTGACCCACGTCCTGCACGTCGAGGCCCCTTGCGGCGACGTCGGTTGCCACGAGAATCATCGTCCGCTTGGTCTTGAAGCGCCAGAAAGTTCTCTCGCGCGTGGCCTGACTCATGTCCCCGTTCAAAGCCTCGGCGCTGTAACCGGCCCGCCTGAGCTTCTCGCTAATCTCCCTGGTCTCCCTCTTGGTGGCGCAGAAGACTATACCGTAGAAGTCCTCACTACCGTCGAGTATCTTCCTGAGCATCGTGAGCTTTCTCGCTGGGACCACTTCAATGTACTCCTGATCAACCATCTCCGGGACGAGCTCGTCGCTGCTGACGCTTATCACTTCGTAATTGCCCATGTAGCGCCTCGCGAGCCTCTTTATCTCCGGCGGCATCGTCGCCGAGAACATAAGCACGCGCTTCTTTTTCGGCGTCTCCCTGAAAATTGCCTCTATGTCGTCGATGAAGCCCATATCGAGCATCCTGTCTGCTTCATCGAGGATGAAGAACTTCACTCCGCTTAAATCCATGGTTCCGCGCCTTATGTGGTCAAGAACCCTACCGGGAGTGCCGACTACAACGTGGGTGCCCCTTTCAAGGGCCCTTATCTGGGGCCCTATCGGCTGACCGCCATAGACAGCATAAACGTAGACCCTCTTCTTGCCCCTGAGACTCTTGATTTCATCCGCCACCTGAAGGGCAAGCTCCCTCGTGGGCGTAAGTATAATCGCCTGAACGCTCTTTTCTTTCTCATCAATCGCTTCGATTATGGGTAAGGCAAAAGCCGCAGTCTTTCCGGTTCCGGTCTGGGACTGCCCGATTATATCCGTATCGCCAGATAAAAGACGCGGGATGACCTCCCTCTGAATGTCGGTAGGCTGTGAAAAGCCCTTTCTCCTAACGGCAACTAACGTCGCCTCAGATAAGCCCAAATTTTCAAAACTCATTTTTCTAACTCCTCAACGTTACTCAAACGCGCTCCTTCCAGACTCGAACGCGTCGAGAAGAACCGCGATTTGGCGGGCCGGGGGGGATTCGAACCCCCGACCACGGGATTAAGAGTCCCGCGCTCTAACCATGCTGAGCTACCGGCCCTCAACCCGAAACCATAGACGGGAGGTGGGTTTATAAATTTTTCGGTTCAGATGGATGCCATGTCCCCATATCTAGAGAAAAGGATATAAATAATACTGCCATACGTCGGAACGATGCCAACCTATGAACAGATTAAGCTCGCGGCCGAGATAGTTGCCTTAGTTTCCATCACAGGCGGAATTTACTTTCTGATAATCGGTAGAAGGGTGTTGAGAGAACTTATGGGCACTCGAACCTTCAGGGGAATATTGGCTGGAGTGAAGATGTTCTGGCTCGGATACCTTGTCAACGTCCTTAACGATGTTTTCCCAACGGAGTTCATGAAGGTTTTAGACGACGTCATCGCAACGGCAGGTATTGTTACGGTATTCTTCTATACTGCCAGAGTTGGAAAACGGATATTACCAACCGTGAAACCCAGAGTCATCCTCAACGGGGAGTCCAACATCAAGCCAGGAGCCTACCTGCTCAAGCCAATGCCCATCAGACTAATTTTAACGCACCTGTTAGGAAAGAAGGTGCTTGCCGTAACGAGGGTTCCCCAGGCATACAAGTCCCTCGGTGTCCCGTACATCTGGATAACGAACGTTGATCACCCAACGGCAATATCCCCCACGAGTCTCGCTCCCCTTATGTACCATATACTGGAGAACGTTGATGAGGACATCTTCGTTATTTTTGATGGAGTGGATTATCTCATCCTCCAGAACGGGTTTGAAACAACGGTTAAGTTTCTAACATCCCTAAAGGATGCCCTCATTACAAGGGGCGCCGGTATTTTACTGGTCGTTGACCCCGAAGCCATGGAAAAGAAGCGCCTCGCGATACTTGAAAAGGAATTTAACTGGATACTAAAATGACACCATGTTAAACATGCCCCACCTGACCGCAAAATTTATAAAGCCTCCCTGAGCGTTATAGTTTGGCGGCGCGGGGGTTGCCGAGCCTGGTCAAAGGCGCGGGATTGAGGGTCCCGTCCCGTAGGGGTTCCGGGGTTCAAATCCCCGCCCCCGCACCACTACAAACTTCGCCTACGCGAAGTTTGACCAAGGTTCGTGATTCTTCTTTGAATTGCCGTTCTGATGAAGTTTGTGCTTTTAAGGGCCTTTTTGTGGCAGAATTCCTTAGTAATGAAATGTCTGGGGGGTTTCTCTTTAAAGCGCTCCTTCGGAGCGCAGGGAAGTAAACCCACCATTAAAACGCTGCAAAAAACAGAGAATTCAACAATCCCAAAAGAACACTCGAAAACGCAAACGCTCCAACAAAGGCTTGCAACGAGGAATCACAAACTTTGATGAAACTTTGCCAAGCAAAGTTTCAGCGCTGGCGGAAGATTAGGTGCTTTACGTGGAGGTGTGCTAATTTTAGCCGAGTTTCTGTTTAATCCGCTCTTTTGCGAGTGTTTTACTGTAAGAAGGCGTCCTTTGGACGCCAGAATAAATTTTGAAACTGCTTGGAAGCGCTTGCTTGGGGAGTAAACTCGCTTAAGAACTGTCAAATCTATTAGTGCACGGCTGATTTTTGCCCGTTAATAAGAAAGGGAACCCTTTTGGTCAAACTTTTCCAAAAGTTTGTTCGCCTGCGCGACGTTGAAGCTTTGCTTCAACGCATGGGACGACAGTCCCGTTGAGTTTGATCAAGGTTCGTAGCTCCTTCTTAAAGGGCTAAATTTTGAGTGATTTTCTC
>DRGF01000043.1 GCA_011050175.1 Thermococcus sp.
AGGGACGTCGAGGGCAAGAAAGCGGTCCTTGCCAGGCGCGACACCCTTGAGAAGCTCGTGGTGGAGCGCGAGGGAATAGTTGAGGCCGTCAGAAAGACCCTCGACGAGGTCCACGAGAACCTCCACAAGCGCGCCAGGGAATTCCTTGAGAGCCACATCAAGCGCGTTGAGACCGTCGAGGAAGCCAGGAAAGTGTTCGAGGACAGGAGAGGAATAGTTGAAATCCCGTGGTGCGGCGAGGAGAGCTGCGGCCTCGAGATGGAGGAAGCCCTCGAAGCCAAGATGCTCGGAACCCCCTACCCGGAGGAGAAGGCCAAGGAAGGCATCGAGGGCAAGAAGTGCCCGGTCTGCGGTAGGGAGGCCAAGTTCATAGCACGCTTCGCCAGAACCTACTGAGCTTTTAACCCAATTTTTCTTTCTGACTTTTATCAAGGAAACGAATAGTGGGTGAGCCATTATGATACTCGGAATCCACGACGGCCACGATGCCGGTGCCGTGCTGATAGACGGCGAGAGGATATTCGCGGTAAACGAGGAGAGGCTTAACAGGGTCAAGAAGTACCGCGGATTTCCAGAGATGAGTATATTGAAAGTTCTCGAAATGGCGGGCGCCTCGCCCGAGGAAGTTGAGGTCATAGCTGTTGCGGGCATATTCCGGAAGCAGAAACGCCTCCTTGAGCTGGAGGAAAACCTCCTGAAGATATTCGGGCCGGACTTCAAGAGGAAAGTCCTCTTCGTCGAACACCACCTCGCACACTCTGCCTCGGCTTATTACACTTCCGGCTGGCGTGAAGCGGTGGCGCTCAGTATCGACGCGGCCGGCGACGGGTTGAGCTCCTCAATCTACATCGCGAGAGACGGGGAGATGATCAGGATAGCCCAGAGCACGTACCTAGACTCCCTTGGAGACTTCTACGCCTCCGTTACCGAGTTATTGGGTTTCAAACCGATGCGCCACGAGGGTAAAGTCATGAGCCTCGCGGCATATGGGAAACCAACCTACGACCTGAGCTCAATAATAGAACCGAACGGACTGAGCTTCGACAACCATCTCGGAGTAATCGGAGTCGAAGCGACGAGGAAGCTCGCAGAGCTCTTTGATTATCCCCTCAGACACGCCAGGGATATCGCCCTCCAGATGAAGCGCGGAAAGCTCGAGGGGAAGCTCCAGAAAAAGGCCATAGAGATAGCGGCAAGCGCTCAGGCACACCTTGAGAAGCTCATTGAGGAACTTGGGCTCAAACTAAAGGAACATGGTCTTCCACTCGCTTACGCGGGAGGGGTTGCACAGAACGTCAAGGCCAACGCCGTGCTGAGGCACATCGTTGGGGACGACAATCTCTGGGTCTTCCCGGCGATGGACGACGGGGGCCTGGCCTTTGGTGCCGCAATCTTCGTGAAGGCGCAGTTTGAGAGGCTCGACGGGAAGTGGAAGCCATTCAAACTCGAGCACGTCTACCTCGGCCCATCATACGAGAAAGAAGAGGTTGAGGAGTTCCTGAAGGAAGAGGGAGTCGAGTTCGAAGAAGTGGGAGACGTTCCCGGCCTCGTCGCGGACACTCTCGTGGAGGGCAAACTAGTTGGGTTCTTCCAGGGCGCGATGGAGTTCGGGCCGAGGGCCTTGGGCAACCGCTCCATCTTAGCAGATCCGCGCGATGAGAGCGTCAAGGAGAGGCTCAACGTTGCCCTGAAGCGCGACGTCTTCCAGCCCTTCGCACCCTCGATGCTCTGGGAGAGGGTTGATAAATACCTCGAAGACCTTGGTGGAAAGCCCAACGAGTTCATGACGATGAGCTACACGGCAAGCGAGGAGTTCAGAACTGGAGCGCCAGCGGTCGTCCACGTGGACGGCACAACCAGGCCGCAGGCCGTGAAGAGGGAAGTAAACCCGACATATTACGACGTGATAAAAGCATTCGATCGGCAGACCGGCCTGGGTGCGGTGCTGAACACGAGCTTCAACATGCATGGTGAACCTATAGTCTGCTCGCCGGCTGACGCCCTGAGGACGTTCAGGAACGCAGGGCTGGATGTCTTGATAGTCGAGGGGTTTGCGGTCTGGAAGGGCTAATCCCCTCGATCCATATTTTTGATTTAGAGCATTCTCCAGGCTGTTCTATTTTGAGGATTGATTTTGGAGAAAAGTGGTCCCCAAATTGTGTACTTTAACGGTCTATCTCATGCATTAAAGGCTTTATATGCACTTTGATGAACATCTTTTCACTGAGGTAAAGTTATAAACATTGTCCCGAAGGAAAAGCGGTGATGCTCATGGCGCTGAGTGACAGGCTGGAACTCGTCAACCCTTCTGAGATTAGGAAGCTTTTTGACCTCGCTCAGGGCGTTGAAGGGCTCATTTCACTTGGAATCGGCGAACCGGACTTTGATACCCCGGAACATATAAAAGAGTACGCCAAGGAGGCCCTCGACAAGGGAATGACACACTACAGCCCCAACGCCGGAATAATGATGCTCCGCGAAGCCGTGGCGTGGAAGCTGAAGGAGCAGAACGGCATTGAGGCAGACCCCAAGAGTGAGATAATGATAACGGTCGGAGCCAACCAGGCGTTTATCATGGGGTTCGCGGCGTTCCTCAAAGAGGGCGAGGAGGTTCTCATCCCATCCCCGATGTTCGTCAGCTACGCCCCCACGGTAATCCTGGCGGGCGGAAAGCCCGTCGAAGTCCCGACCTACGAGGAGAACGAATTCAGGCTGAGCGTGGACGACCTTGAGAAGTATGTATCAGAGAAGACCCGCGCTCTCATCATAAACAGCCCCAACAACCCGACCGGTGCCGTTCTCACCAAGAAGGACCTTGAGGAGATAGCCGACTTCGCGGTGGAGCACGACCTCATAGTCCTCAGCGACGAGGTCTACGAGCACTTCGTTTACGACGGCATCAGGAACCACAGCATAGCCTCCCTCGACGGCATGTTCGAGCGCACTATAACCCTCAACGGTTTCTCCAAGACCTTCGCCATGACCGGCTGGCGCCTCGGCTTTGTAGCGGCCCCGGCGTGGATAATCGAGAAGATGACCCGCTTCCAGATGTACAACGCCACCTGCCCGGTGACCTTCACCCAGTACGCCGCCGCGAAGGCCCTGAGAGACGAGAGGAGCTGGAAGGCCGTTGAAGAGATGAGAAAGGAGTACGACCGCAGGAGGAACCTCGTCTGGAAGCGCCTGAACGAGATGGGCCTGCCGACGGTGAAGCCGAAGGGTGC
>DRGF01000039.1 GCA_011050175.1 Thermococcus sp.
AGCCGTCTGATGAAGGACGGTATCGGTAAGGGCATGACCCGTGACGACCACCCGCAGCTCAGCCAGCAGCTCTACGCAGCCTACGCCGAGGGACGCTCCCTGAGAGACCTCGTTGCAGTCGTCGGTGAAGAGGCCCTCAGCGAGACCGACAGGAAGTACCTCAAGTTCGCCGAGCGCTTCGAGAAGGAGTTCGTCGCCCAGCGCTACGACGAGGACAGGAGCATCGAGGAGACCCTCGACCTCGGCTGGGAGCTCCTTGCCGAGCTTCCGGAGAGCGAGCTCAAGCGTGTCAGGAAGGAGCACATCCTCAAGTACCACCCCAAGTACAGAAAGAGGGAGGGCTGACCTCCCTTCAACCCTTAGGTGGTCGAGATGGCAGAGCTGCTCAACGTCAAGCCCACCCGTATGGAGCTCCTGAACCTCAAGAGGCGCATTAGCTTAGCCAAGAAAGGGCACAAGCTCCTCAAGGACAAGCAGGACGCCCTCGTCATGGAGTTCTTCACGATATACGACGAGGCCCTTCAGCTGAGGGAGGAACTCGGAAGGAAGATGGCCGATGCCTTCAGGGCCCTCCAAAGTGCCGAGATAGACGTTGGAACCCTGCGCCTCAAGGAGATAGGCCTCTCAGTGAAGCCCAACAGGGAAGTTGAGATAAAGACGAGGAACGTCATGGGCGTCCCCGTCCCGCTCATCGATGCCGATTCCTTCAGGAGGAGCGTGAACGAACGCGGCTACTCGTTCGTCTCCAGCTCCGCCAAGGTGGATCTCGCCGCGGAGAAGTTCGAGGAAGTCCTCGACCTCGCCGTCCGCCTTGCGGAGGTTGAGGAGACGCTCAAGAGGCTCGCAAGGGAGATAGAGGTCACCAAGAGGCGCGTTAACGCCCTTGAGTACATCATCATTCCGAGGATGGAAGCAACGGTCAAGTTCATCAAGGGGCGCCTCGATGAGATGGAGCGCGAGAACTTCTTCAGGCTCAAGAGGGTTAAGGCTCTAATCGAGGCAAGGGCCCAGGCTGAGGGTTCGTGAGGCAACAACCTTTTATTTTCGGTTCCCTTTTCTCTTCGGTGGTGGCATGACTGAGAAGCTGTTCTACAGGAACGCCTACCTCTGGGAGGCCGATGCGAGGGTTGAAAGGGTTGAGAAAAAGGACGGCAAAGTAAGAATTCTGCTCGATAGGACGGTTTTCTACCCCGAGGGTGGGGGTCAGCCGTCGGACAGGGGAGTAATAGCCGGCGAGGGCTTCAAAATAACCGTTGAAAAGGTCGAGGGAAAGGACGAGATATGGCACGAGGGAACGCTTGAGGGCCGCCTTCCTGAGGCGGGCGAATCCGTGAAGCTCATCCTCGATGCCGAGTGGCGCTACGAGAACATGAGGCAGCACACGGGTCAGCACATACTCTCCGCGGTCTTGAAGGACATATACGACGCCAACACCACCGGTTTCCAGATATTCGAGACATACAACAAGATAGAGATTGACTATTCGGGTGAGCTGACGTGGGGGCTGGTTCTTGAGGCCGAGAAGAAGGCCAACGAAGTTGTGTGGAAGAACCTCCCCATAGAGATTGAAGTCTACGACGAGCTCCCGGAGGAGCTGATGAAGAAGCTGAGGAAGGAGCTCTCCGAGAAGGTGAAGCCGCCGATCAGGATAGTCTCGATCCCCGGAGTCGACGTCATCCCCTGCGGCGGGACTCACGTAAAGAGGACGGGCGAAGTTGGAATCGTAAAGGTCGTCAACTTCTACCGGAAGAGCAGGAAGCTCTGGCGCATCGAGTTCGTCTGCGGAAACCGCGCGTTGGAGTACCTCGACGAACTCCTGGCCGACTACTGGAAAGCTCTGGACGAGATGCCCAACAAGAACCGCCCCCTCTCTGAGAGGGTGGTGGAACTTAAGGTCGAGATGAAGGGGCTCGAGGAAGAAAAGGACGGACTCAGGAGGGAGCTCTGGCGCTGGAAGGCCAAAGCCCTGCTGGACAGTGCTGAGGAAATCAACGGGGTAAAGGTCGTCTCCTACGTTGAGGATGCCGATATGAAGGACGCCCAGGCCTTCGTGGTTTATCTCGTCGATAAGAACCCTGGAACGGTAGCCCTTGTCGCGGGGAGGAACTACGTAATCTTTGCAAAGAACAGGGATGTGGAAGGGGTGTCTATGAACGAGCTCCTCAAGAGAGTCCTCGTCGAGGCAGGTGGGGGCGGAGGTGGCAGCGAGGTGCTCGCGAGAGGAGGCGGGTTCAGGCTCCCGCCGGAAGAGGTCCTGAAGAAGGCCCTTGAAGTTCTGAGGGCCTCCCTCCAGTGATTTTATTCCTTTTCACGGCCCGTGTTTATTTCAGTAATGACATATCGAGCCCAAGCCGGGAGTACACGAGCTTTCTCTGTTCTTCCGGCACACTGGGCTTTGCCAACTCCCTCTCCGCCTTCTCTCTGTCCATAAGGCCGTAGCGAACCATGGCCGCTATTCTCCTGTGCTCGAAGCTGTGGCCATGCTTCTCCCAGTAGCGCTCTAAAGCCGGCCCGAGGACGAGGCAGTTGGTCGTGTAGCCGGGCAGCTCTGGGAACTCGAAGGGGAGCTTTTTGAGGATTTCAATCCTCTCCCCCTCGGTCATCAGGGAGAGGAGCCTTATCTGAACGATTCCCCCGCTCATATGCCTGTACGGGTGGTGGCCGAACGGTAGCTCGTGCCCGGTGATTATGTAGCGGTAGCCGTTTCTGAGGGCGTACTTCCTGAGCTTTTCCATGGTCCTCTTGGAACAGCGCCTGCATGGGGACTCGCCTTTTAGCAGAGCTTCCCTGAAGATGTCGGAGTAGTCGTAACGGAGCACCCTGAACGGGACGCCCAGCGCCCTGGCGGTTCTCTCTGCGTTCTCTATGGCTTCCTTTGCCATGAGCCCGTGGTCAACCATGACCGCTTCAAGTTCGGGAACCTTGTAGATTTCCTTTGCCAGGTAAAGGGCCACCGTGCTGTCCTTTCCTCCGGAGTAGGCAACTATGGCCTTATCAACGCTCTTCATCAGCTCTTCAAGCTCTTCTTTGACCTTCCCCCGGTTAACCGGGTGATTTAGATATACCTGACATTCCCTGCATACCGGCTTTCCGTCGATGATATCTATCTTCGCCGTCCTCTCATCATGAATACAGAGTGAGCACTTGAGCATGGTGGAAGAAACGAAACGGCGGTTAAAAACCTTGGGTAGCTTTTATATTGCTAAACTAAATCATA
>DRGF01000005.1 GCA_011050175.1 Thermococcus sp.
CGCTCCAACGTTTTCCGCGCCGAAGACCTTGATGGGCTCTGGGAAAAAGTTGAGAGAATAGCCTTTACGCCGAGGATTCACCGCTCGGGCAAGCCGATTCACTACCTCAAGCTCCCGAGGACCGACGATGAGTGGAGAGCAGTCTTCTACTTCGCGGGCGTTATGTTCGGCGACGGAAGTCAGAACAAGATAGCGAACAATGACGTTGAAGTCTTCGAGAAGCTTAGGGCAGTGGAAGCCCTCGGTGTCGAGCTCGTCAGGGTGAGGAGAAGAACCTCATGGGAGATTGAAATCAGAAAGGGTAAGAACGCCTTAATAAGGCTTATCCATGCTCTCTTTGACTACCCGGAGAGGCAGAAGGCGAGAAGCATAAGGGTTCCAAACGTCCTCTTCGTCGCACCGAAGGGATACGTTGCCGAGTTCCTCAGGGGATACTTTGACGCCGACGGGCACGTAAGCCTCAAGGACGTCAGAATCGAAGTGACGAGCGCGTCAAGGGAGTTCCTTGAGGGGCTCTCGCTCGTTCTGCTAAGGTTTGGCATAGTTTCAAAGCTCTACCGTTCAGAATACACAACCCTCGTGATTTCAGGAAAGAGAAACCTTGAGACATTCAAAAAGTTCATCGGCTTTACGGTGGTGGAAAAGGCCGAGCGCCTTGGAAAGGCAATAAAGAGAAGCAAGAAGAGCGAGACGTATCCCATATTCGAAGAGCTCAAGCGCCTCAGGCTCCTCTTTGGATTTACGAGAACGGAGCTCAACTCCTTCGTTTCGTTCTACTCCAAGTACGAGTCGAGCGAGGCGCCGAGCTACGAGACCCTGATGAGGATTCTCGATGCTGTTGAGAGGGGCTCTCCAACGCTCGCAAGGAAGCTCGCGGTGCTTGAGGGCAAGTCCAGAGACCACAACTACCTCGAAGCCCTCGAAAAGGACGGCCTGATAAGGGACGGAAAGCTTACGGAGCTGGGAAGGGAGCTCCTTGAGGTCTGGCGCAACAGGGAGTTTGATTCAAGCGATGTCTCCTACGTCCGCAACCTCGCCGAGAACTTCGTGTTCATCCCCGTTGAGGAAATCGAGGAGTTCGATTACGACGGCTACGTCTACGACCTTACCACCGAGACCCACAACTTCGTTGCCAACGGGATACTCGTCCACAACACAACGCTCCTCGACAGAATTAGGCGCACAAACGTCGCCGGCAAGGAGGCTGGTGGAATAACCCAGCACATCGGTGCTACGGAGGTGCCAATTGAAACCGTCAAGGGGCTCGCCGGCCCACTCATCCAGCTCTGGAAAGGCGAGATAAAGCTTCCCGGGCTGCTCTTCATCGACACTCCCGGGCACGAAGCCTTCACGAGCCTGCGCGCGAGGGGAGGAAGCCTAGCCGATCTGGCAGTCCTCATAGTGGACATCAACGAGGGCTTCCAGCCGCAGACGATAGAGAGCATCGAGATACTCAGGAAGAACAGGACGCCCTTCATCGTCGCCGCCAACAAGATAGACAGGATTAAGGGCTGGAAGGTGGAGGAGGACGAACCGTTCCTCGTGAACATCAAGAAGCAGGACCAGAGGGCCCAGCAGGAGCTTGAAACCAAACTCTGGGAGCTCATTGGAAAGTTCTACGAAATGGGCTTCCAGGCCAACCGCTTTGACCGCGTTCAGAACTTCACCCGCGAGCTGGCGATAGTTCCGATTTCGGCCAAGTACGGCATAGGTGTTCCCGAACTTCTCGTCCTCATCGCCGGTCTCAGCCAGAAGTACCTCGAGGAGAAGCTCAAGATCGAGGTCGAGGGCCCGGCGCGCGGCACGATACTGGAGATACGCGAGGAAGTCGGCCTGGGAACCACGCTTGACGTCATCATATACGACGGGACCCTCCGCAGGGACGACACCATCGTGGTTGGAGGCAAGGACAAGGCGATAGTTACGAAAATCCGCGCCCTCCTCAAGCCGAAGCCCCTCGACGAGATACGCGACCCGCGCTTCCGCTTCGACCAGGTTGAAGAGGTCGCCGCCGCGGCGGGTATAAAGATAGCCGCCCCTGGCCTCGAGGAGGCCCTTGCCGGTTCTCCGGTCATAGCCGCCCGTTCGGAAGAGGAAATCGAGAGGGCCAAGCAGGAAATCCTCAGCCAGATACAGAGCGTCGTCATAAGCACCGGCAAGGTCGGTGTGATAGTCAAGGCGGACACCCTCGGCTCCCTTGAGGCCCTAAGTAAAGAGCTCCAGGAGAAGGGCATCCCGATAAGGAAGGCCGACGTTGGAAACATCAGCAAGACCGACGTGATGGAAGCCTTGAGCGTCAAGGATGAGGAACCGAAATACGGCGTTGTCCTGGGCTTCAACGTCAAGGTGAATGAGGACGCTGAAGAGGTCGCCAAGGCAAAGGATGTCCCGATTTTCGTCGGAAACATAATCTACAAGCTCATAGAGGACTACGAGGCCTGGGTGCAGGCGGAGGAGGAGAAGAAGAAGCGTGAGCTCCTCAAGAACATCACCTTCCCAGGAGTCATAAGGCTCTACCCGGACGAGCGCTACGTCTTCAGGAGGAGCAAGCCCGCGATAGTCGGCGTTGAGGTGGTCGAGGGCCGCATAAGGCCGGGTGTGACCTTGATAAAGCAGAACGGCGAGAAGGTCGGCGTCATCAAGTCAATCAAGAACAAGAACGACTTCGTTCAGGAAGCGAAGAAGGGCGACGCGGTGGCGGTCGCCATCGAGGGGGCGATAGTCGGCAGGCACATTCACCCCGGAGAGACGCTCTACGTTGATATTAACAAGAACGACGTCATAATACTCGCCAAGCAGCTCAAGAACGAGCTGGACGAGACCGACATAAAGGCCCTCAAGATGACTGCAAAGGTGAAGGCCCAGCAGGACCCGTTCTGGAAGGCGGTTTGAGCATCACATTCTTTTCTTTCAGATTCTTTCAAGCAGCATCACTGCCTCAACATGGGGCGTGTGCGGGAACATGTCAACCAGTATGGCATCATTTATCCTGTAAGCCTTCTCCAGGTGGTTCTCGTAGTCGAGCCTGAACGCTCTTGGGTTGCAGGAGACGTAAACAACCCTTTCAACACCGCTCTTTACCAGCAGTTCTGCCGCCTCCCTCAGTCCCTTCCTCGGCGGGTCGACTATCACGGTGTCGTAGTCGCCGATTGGCGTCTCCTCGGCCCGATCGACGCGGAACC
>DRGF01000061.1 GCA_011050175.1 Thermococcus sp.
GCCATGTAGAGGACGCTGGTCGCGAGGAAGAGCACTCCGGAGAGCACCTTCTTCCAGTTCCACTCCTTCTCATCGAGATATATCATGAGGAAGAGCACCGCGTAGAGGAAGAACATCATGAACGGCCCTTCACCGCGGTTGTTGCCCGAGTAGGTTTTGCTGAAGTTGGCGTAGGAGAATATCATGAACGCCGCTGCCCAGAGGCCCGCCCAGTCGGAGTGGAGCTTTCTTCCGAGGAGATATGCGGCTATGATGGTCATTGCACCGACGAACGGCGGCCAGAGCTTGAAGGCTCCGAGCTGGTCATATCCAAACACAGAGACAATCTTGTAAAAGATCGCCTGCACAGTGTAAAGACCGAGGTATCCACCGGTTTTAACGCCAGCCGGGGGGTCGGCGTAGGCAAAGTACTTCGGAATCCACTCATCAATCGCTATTCGGTACATCTCGTAGTGGAAAAAGGTATCGGGGTCGAGGAAGGTCTTGTAGTTGGACGTAACTGCCCTTATCTTGAAACCGATGTACGCGAACAGGAGTGCTATCAGTGGAAGGCCGTAGGCCTTGAACTTTTGGTAGTATTCAGGAAGGGAGGATCCCTCCCCCTTTTCATTCTTCCGCTTTTCCTTAATCTCAGTCTGCACCATTCAAACCACCTCATTCAACGGTAACCGATTTGGCCAGGTTTCTCGGCTTGTCGGGGTCGTTGCCCCTCAAAACCGCCAGGTGATACGCGATTAGCTGGAGGGGTACGATGTACACGATGGGGGTAAGCAGCTCGTCCACTGGGGGCATCTCGATAAAGGCGCTGGAGACGCGCCTCAGCTCTTCCCTGTCCCCCAGGCCGATTATGAACGCTCCTCTCGCCCTTGATTCCTCAATGTTGCTCAGCATCTTGTCGAAAGTCTTCCCGCTGGGGGCGATTGCAACCACGGGAACGCCGTCCTCAAGCAGAGCCAGAGGGCCGTGCTTCAGCTCTCCGGCGCTGAGGCCCTCTGCGTGAATGTAGCTTATCTCCTTGAGCTTGAGGGCCCCTTCCAGGGCGGTGGGGACGCTGATGCCCCTTCCGATGTAGAAGAAGTCCTTCCTGTCCGAGAGGTTCTCAGCGAGCTCCCTCAGAGCGGCGTCGTGCTTGAGAACTTTCTCAATCAGCTCAGGGACTTCTTTCAGATTGCCCTCGAGCTCTCTCAGGTACTCCTCGCTCGCGGTTCCAAGAACCCTCGCCAGCTCTATTGCCAGCATTGTCAGGACGGTGAGCTGGGTGGTGTATGTTTTCGTCGCCGCCACGCCGATTTCAGGTCCCGCGTGGGTGTATAGGGTCAGATCGGCGATTCTCGTGGCCATGCTGCCAACGACGTTGACTATCGCGAGAACCTTGGCGCCCCTGGCCTTTGCCAGTTTCATCGCCGCAAGGGTGTCAGCGGTTTCCCCGCTCTGGGTGATCGCTATGACCAGCGTGTCTTCGTCTATCAAGTCCTCCAGCTCATAGCGGAACTCGCTGGCCTCTTCAACGATCGGAACCTTCTTTGCCAGGCGCTGGAAGAGGTACTTGCCCACGAGGCCGGCGTGGTATGAGGTGCCCATTGCGACTATGAATATCTTTTCATAGCGGGCTATCTCCTCCGCCGCCTTCTTCACGGCGTCAACGTTGCCATGGATCGCGTCCTTTATGGCTCTCGGCTGTTCGTATATCTCCTTGAGCATGAAGTGGGGATATCCGGACTTCTCGGCCATTTCCAGCGTCCATTCAATCTCCTGCACCGGCTTTTCAACTACCTCGCCGGTTGCGAGCTTTTTGATAACGTGGAAGCCCTTTCCCACGACCGCGTATTCCCCGTCGTCGAGGAATATGGCCCTGTTTGTGTACTCAAGAAAAGCCGGCACGTCGCTGGCGGCGAAGTTCTCGCCGTCCCCGATTCCAAGAACGAGCGGGCTCTCGTTCCTCACGAAATAGAGCCTGTCCGGCTCTTCTGCATAAATTATACCTAGCGCAAAGGAGCCTCTCAGCTTCAAAAGAGCGTTCCTCATGGCCTCTTCAAAGCTCTCGCTCGATTTGAGCTCCTCTTCTATCAGGTGTGCTATGACTTCCGTATCGGTGTCGCTCTCAAAGCGGTGCCCCTTTGCCAGCAGCTCTTCTTTTATCTCGGCGTAGTTCTCGATTATGCCGTTGTGGACGAGGGCGATTTTACCGGAGCAGTCCGTCTGGGGGTGGGCGTTGACGTCGTTGGGAACGCCGTGAGTCGCCCAGCGGGTGTGGCCGATGCCCCTCTTTCCCGGCATCTCAAGGAGGCCGAGCTTTTCGGTGAGCTCGTCTATCCTCCCGGCACCCTTCTTTATGAAAAGCTTTCCTCCATCCTCCGTTACAACGCCAGCGGAATCGTAACCTCTGTATTCAAGCCTCTTGAGGCCCTTAACAATAACCTGGCAGGCGGGTCTTTCACCCATGTACCCGATTATGCCGCACATTACTCTCCACCCACCTCTGTTACTCTTTCCCAAAATAAATTCCGGAAGTTAAAAGCGTTTCTCAATGGCACATGGTGCATCATTTGGTGCAGCCGCTGGTGGGAGGAAAAGCCTTTATACCTGCCGGTTTATCTCATCTGGGTGGGTCAATGGACAGGAAGCTCGACGAGTTCTTTGAGGCGGCTCCCCCAAAGCTCTCAGGGGACGGGGATGGTGAAAATCGAAGAAGAAAAAAGAAGCGGCTGAAATCGACCAGCCTGGAATCTTTTCTGCCCGAGGAACACGTGGTTTACTTCAAAAAACTCCGCATAGGATCGAAGAAAATAAGGAACGCTAAAGTAGAGGAGCTATAGCTCCTCCGCTATCACTGCCGTCCTGCCGACCTTGAAGACGAAGGCCCTTCTGTCCCCGCTGAGGTTGGCCTCTATCCTCTTCCTGACCCTCCAGTACTCCTCCTGGGGGATGCTGAGCTTGAGCGTGGCCCTTCCGAAGCCCTCCCTCCTGAGGAAGTCGTTTATCCTCACCGGGTGGAACGGGACGACTCCGACCACGGCGTAGGTTCTCTTGAGGTACGGGCTTTTCAGGGGTGCGTCACCCGTTGCAAGAACGCGTCTCTTTTCGCGGAGGAGCATTTTGGCTTCGGCGTTTAATACGTGGAACAGCTCGTTCAGCAGGTCGGC
>DRGF01000042.1 GCA_011050175.1 Thermococcus sp.
GAGAAGGCACTGAGAGAGGCGAAGGGCTTCATGGAGAAGGAGCTGGGCATCGAGGTCGTCATCAACCCGGAGGAGGACAAAGGAGGAAAGAAGAAGGCCGCGATGCCGCTGAAGCCGGCGGTTTACGTGGAGTGATTTTATTTTCTTCCCTTTTCACTTTCGCTGGCTCCCATGATGTAGTACGGAATCCCCGGTACGTTGTGCATCTTCCCGGTACTGTCTACCACAGTCAATTTTGGTATAACAAGTGCATACCTCGCCTGAACTTTTGCTCTAAAAGGAACTATCACGGCAATGGTTTCGTTAGGCCTTATTATGAGTCCATCTTTTGGGAATTCCAGGGCTTTGCTCATGTTGGGAACATCGAGCAATTGAGGTGGAACCTCAGGTGGTATATCCTGATAATATAAACCGAGAATTCTAAAAGCTTGATCGTCAATATGAACCCCTGTAATACTCAGATTATCTGTGCCAGTGTTCTTTAGCACGACGTAATACATGAAGTCACTCCCTGGAGTGATATTCCCATCCACATAAGCACCTGCGTAGGGATAATAGACGTGCGTTAAGTTCTCAAATGCCTTTCCAACGACTTCCAGCCTCACCTCTCCAAGCTTTGCAGACACTGTGCCGGCGTTCGTCTTTACTGAAATGGTCACCTGAGATAGAGAATAGTTCCCCGGGGCTGTGGGATTGAGCATGAGGGAGATATCCCTACACGACATCTCTCTTAGTTGGTCAGGGCAGGAGACATCAACAGCTTCCACACTCCAATTAATTCCCTTCGGAATCCCTTCCACGTGGAGGGAAAAGCCGGGCCCAGCGTTTTGCCCTGCCCACAAGACGTTGAACCTGAGCGTGGTGTTGGGAGTTACAAAAGCGTAACCCGTATATCCGGAGTAGAGTGCCTGCTGTAGCTGGGGGCTACTCACGTTTTCTGATTTGTCTTCATGAGTGAGGAAATAAAAGTGGATGACAAAAAATAACAAGAGGAGGGCGAGCGCAATTCCCGAGATTTTCTTCCATGTTTTCATGTTACACATCCCCCAAATCCACAGCTCTGAAGTCTATATGACTCCACTTCTTGGCATAAACTGTTGCAGTACCGCACTTACGAATTATTCCCAAGCGAGAGACACAGTATTTGGTCTGAATTACTGTTTTGGTATTATAAACATCCCTATACTGAATTGCCAGGTGCTGTCCAGGATACCTATAGTGATACGTGGCGCTTCTTTCTACCGCTCCGGAAGCAGTAACACTAAACCCAACCTCAGAGCTTAATGTGTAAATATCTACCTGGAGAGACCCAGACCAAGTGTTGTGCCATGTGTAAGCATGCTCATGAGTGAATGAGCAGGTTAATGAGTCAGGAGGATTCCCATATCCACTTTCACATGTTTTCCAAGGCCCGTATGTAGTATAGAATCCGCTTACCCAAGTTATTTTCCAATATTCATCTGGAGGGACCCCAATAACATCTTCCGGCTTCACAGGATCCTGTTTTTTGGATACAGTGCTACCTGTTGCAGCTGCGCTCCCAGCTGTTACCCCCACCATCAGCAGCCCAGCAGGACTGCAAAGATAGGTTTCCATCGCACATCATACCCCTCCTTAATTTTTCTGCAATATCTAATATTTAACTAACCTTTATAAGTTTTTCCTTTTATTGTTAGTAAATAAGTCTGTTTTAAATCCATTACAACGTGGGCTCTCTTAGTAGAAATCTCAAAAGAAGCCTGAGTAAAAGAGATGCATGAGGATAAAACAATTGGGCGATACACGCCCTTGTCAGTCCCTACGGCCCTCTTTCAACCACGACCTCAACGCGGCCGAAAATCAAAACCAGGACAGAGAAAGCCATGAGGACCAGCTTAATCGCCGTAGAAAACCACTCCGGGATAAGGGGCTGGTATCTCGGAGTCGGACTTGAGGACAACCCCGTCGTCAAAAACCTTTGCATCATGGGGCATTTTAATGAGTGAAATGGCCGTGAGGAAGTCCCCCACCATTCCGACCGTGTTGAAGGCATAAACGAGCGCCCAGAAAGCTGAATGGTACAGCCACGCGAGGGCGAGGGCAGTCAGGGATAGAACGAGCGGCGCAAGGGAAACGATGGCGTATTTTCTTGTAGAAATGGGAGTATCCACGGCAATGTACGGCGCGATGATAAACCCGGCAAAGCTGGTAACGCCGAACCGGATCTTTGCCCCGAAGAGTCTCGCAACGGTGGCATGCAACCCATCGTGGAGCGGAACGATGAGCCCCCACGGCAAAAGGAGAAAGTATAGAGCATCATGAGCGAGCTTAAAGAGACTTTCAACCACGGCACATCAGGGCCGAAAGAACTAACAGCATAAAGGAGAGGATGAAAATATCGGAGGAATAACCGGAGAGCCGTAGCTCCCCCATTAGAACTCTCTCTCCACTAAGAACTCGGCGAGAAGCTCCAAATCCCTCCTCGCCTCGCTCTCCGGAAGAACCTTTAGGGCCTCGTTGGCCTCCCTGACGAGGTTCTTGGCGTACTGAGCGGCGTAGTCTATGCTGCCGTACTTCCTGAGGAGCTCGATGGTCCTCTCGACTTCCCCCTTGACCTTCTCGTCGTGGATTAGGGCATCGCCCTTGGCATCGCCCGCGTACTTGCCGAAGACCCTGAGGAACTCGGCCTTGTCCTCCTCGCTCGCGTGGTCGAAGAAGTGGCTGACTATGAGGGTCTTCTTGCCCTTCCTTATGTCGCTGCCGACGGGTTTGCCCAGCTTCTCCTCATCAGCTATAAGGTCGAGGACGTCGTCCCATATCTGAAAGGCAATTCCAACGTTCCTTCCCCACTTGGCGAGGGCCTTGATGTACTCCTCGCTGTCGGTGCCGACTATTGCACCTATCGTCGCCGAGCCGTCGAAGAGGGCGCCCGTCTTCCCGCTGATCATCTTGAGATATTCCTCAACGGTGACTTCTTCCCTCGTCTCGAACTCTATGTCAAGGGCCTGCCCCTCGCAGAGCTCGTTGGACGTCTTCACAAGGACATCTAGGATTCTCGCCTTCTTCTCTGGGCTTACTTCTGCCCTGGCTACCGCCTCGAAGGCCTTACTGAAGAGCAGGTCGCCGGCCAGAATTGCCATGTTGACGCCCCAGAGCTTGTGGA